>NZ_ANNK01000017.1 GCF_000334155.1 Halalkalibacterium ligniniphilum
GCGGATAGCCTACCATGCTCGCCACTCCATGTAAAGCGAGCGTATGCAAATAATATACTGCCGAAACCTACATTGGTAAACTGCCACTAACAAGTAGACATGCTTGATTGACTCAGCGGTTGGATGACCATGCTCAGAAGCCATTCGCAATGCTTCAGTCGGCAAGTGGAAGTCCTGCTCCTTCAGAAGAACAGCCAGTAAGCTTAATGCCGCTTTCTTCTCTTCCAGTGAACAGGCTTCAAAGTAGACCTTCCACTCTTCAGGCAGCTGATCATAGAAGGAGCTGTATTTCAATGCCGTTGGCCGTTTGGCCATTAACGTTAAATAGGGCTGCCAATTCATCGCTCTTCGTTCGCTTCCATACAGTCTAGGATGCGTAATCAGGATTTCATTCTTTTCATTTAGAATGGTTACCTGGTCAAAGGAAAGCTTGGCTGTCACTGCTTGTCCGGCGAAGCGGGGCGACGTGGAATACTGCTTTCCGTCAATTCGGATCATCCCATATTTATCTGCTTTCAAATGTTCGTAGCGGATACATTCATATTTTTTACCTGGCAATTGTAACAGTTGCTCTTTGTCTGCCAAATGCAGTTCTGAAATCGGCAGTTCCTTTTCGTAATGTGCTCTCTCCCGATCTTCTACACTCCAGATAAGGGCCTGTTCATTTACGTCTGCCAAACGATCATACGGGACAGCCGGCAACAGATAATTATTGCGGATATACTTCACCATGGCTTCCACATGGCTCTTCTCATTGCCGCTGTTCGGATTGCAGAATTCGTAGGAAAACCCATAGTGTGCGGCGAATCGTTCAAATTCCTCTGTCAGTACGCGTTCGCCCTCCGGCAGTACTTTTTTGACCGCAGGGGACAGGTTATCAAAACGGATGGTGTGTGGTACACCTTCCAAGAATTCAAACATGTTTGCCAATCCCTGTAGAAAACACTCTCGGTTCTCGGACGGGAACACCTGATATAAAAATGCGTTACTGTAAGGAAAGGAAAGCACCAAGAAATGCCGGATGACTTCCTCTCCTTCATGCAGGAATGGTGCTTCTCCAAAATCCACCTGTGCGGCTCCTGGCTTTGTTTCCAATGGCAGAGCTGCCTCTTCACTTTCTTCCGCTAATTCTCGCTTCCGTTTCGAAACATAGTCCCGGACCGAACGGTCTGAACCTTGGAATTCATGATGCTTTACCAATAGATCATAGATACGTTTTGCTGTCCTGCGGAACTTTTTCTTTTTCTTTGCATCTTCTTTTAGCCATTCGTCAATGATCGGTTTCACTGGATCCATGACGGGCGACTTTCGTTGCTGCCTAATGGGCGTTGCAGGATTGAAATCTTCCATATCGGAATACTTCTTCACTGTCCGCCTGTCCACTCCCATCTGCCGAGCTACTTCTGCATAGCTCCGTCCTTTTGTATTGGTTTCATATCTGATATAATTTACTTCAGCCATTGCTAACATTTCCTATACTACCTCCCGTGAACGTAATGCCCATACAGGAGTGTATGTATTATTTTTGATGTTGGCAAGTGGCCTTTTTTATGTACATAAATTAGCTGCCGTTTTCTACATTTCTAGTGTGCCATAAACAATGAGTCTTATTCACGCACACTTCATACGGAATACGGCGATTTGAACATCCAAGTGCCTCGTGATCGCAAGGGTGATTTCAAACAACAGACCGTGGCACCTTATAAACGTTCAAATGATACGCTTGAAGCAACGGTTATTCATCTTTTTAAAAAGGGAATCACGATGGCAGAAATCTCGTCATTAATCGAAAAAATGTATGGACATCACTATACACCTCAGACGATTTCGAATATGACAAAAGCTGTTTCTGAGACAGTTGAAGCCTTTAATCATCGTACTCTGCACCAACGCTATGTTTGCGTTTATTTAGACGCGACCTATATCGCAGTGCGTCGTGACACGGTTTCAAAAGAAGCTGTCTATATTGCCGTTGGTATTCGTGAGGATGGCTCAAAAGAAGTACTAGCCTATACCATCGCTCCAACTGAATCTTCCTACAATTGGCACGAGCTATTAGAAGAACTAAAAGAACGTGGTATAGAAGACGTGTTGTTATTTATTTCAGATGGGTTAAAAGGTATGGTAGACGCCATTCAAACGGTTTTTCCAAAAGCCAAATACCAGACATGTTTAGTTCATGTTGCACGCAATCTCTCGCACAAAGTTCGCGTGGAAGATCGCCAAGCAGTGTGTGATGATTTCAAAAAAATCCATCAAGCAGTGAGTCGTGAAGACGGTCAAAAAGCGCTTGATACATTTTGTGAGACGTGGAAAAAGGCATATCCAAAAGTCGTTAAATCATTAACAGAAAATGCATATCTACTTACGTTTTATAGCTTTCCAAAAGATATTTGGCGCAGTATTTACTCGACAAATTTAATGGAGTCTTTTAATAAACAAATCAAGAAATATACGAAACGCAAAGAACAGTTTCCGAACGAAGAATCGCTAGAACGTTTCTTAGTAACGCAATTCGAGGACTACAATCAACGCTTCGCCACACGCTGCCACATCGGGTTTAATAAGGCCCGTGCAGCGCTAGCAGAGATGTTTGAGAAAATACATGAATCGGCAGAATAAGAGGGACGCTCCGGCGCGAAATTTTGATGTTTAGGAAAGGGCTATCCCTTTCCTAAACATCAAAATCAATCCTTCGAACCAGCCCATTTTAAATCCAGCGTGATGATCTACCTGAAAAGGTTGTAAAGTCATTTACACAAAAATATTGACACTACCAAGCGATGCGATGTAGATTATGGTATAATATGGTTAATATTAAATAATTACAGGCTTTTATAATATGTCCGATTTGCAAGGCATTGAAACAATAGAAAATGAATTAAGAAGAAATGGAATGATCGTATGAAAGTTGAATTGCGCTTCACATTAAAAACTCTTAGAAGGGGTAGCGTCAAGAAAATGTGATTATCTGGAGCTACCTCCTATAGTAAAGAAACGTTGCATTAGCCTAATTTATAAAAAATAGGAAAGGTGTTGAGGAAAATCATGTATATTAACCCTTTGAACATATATGCCTTTATATTTATCCTATCATTTTTTCTGATTTTAACTATTTTTATTGGATTTATAATATATAGGTACTTTACTTTACATCGTAAGACTTATTGGATTTCTGCAATATGTATAAACCTTATAATTCTAGTTGGAAGTGTCTATTTATTTTTATATCCAACTTTGGAACGCATGTATGTAATAAATCAATACGAAGAACTATTGAATGAATATTTGTCGAAAAATAATAATAATAGAACTTGGGAGTTTGGAAGTGACCACCGAACTCGTCATGCTGATATTCATAGTGACTCGTACGAGATTCATGTTTTTTTTCAAGATGAACCCTTGAGAGGATATGTCTATAAGATAGATTTAGATCATGAGATAGTAGAAAATGTTAGAAATTATAAAAGAAATGAATAAAATAAACAATCACAATATTTCGTTTATTTCTAAAATAATTTGTGGAAATTTGGAAATATAGGTTGACTCATTTTCTCATTATTTGTAATATTTAGTAGTTAGAATATTTTGAAATCACAATGGATATGAAAGGGGAATGTAAATGAAAAGAAAACTAAATATCACCGCAATTTTAATGGCTTGTTTTTTATTATTATTCTTTCAACACTCGGCTCAGGCAGAATCTACCGAGACTGTTTCTGTAGAAAAAGCTATAGAAGCTATTCAGAATATTCATGAAAATATGCCTCAATCGGAAAAAGAAGAGTTAGGTTGGGGAGAGATTGAGTTAAATCATATGTTAGACTTATATGACATTAATGATGATATTGTGGCATAATATTTTCAAGTTATTGAACAAGGTGTACAAGTAGGTTATTTTATTCAAAGTGCACGAACTGATATAGAGCCAATTATCGAATTTGGAAATACACCGTATGGACACGAGATTGAAATGATGGAACAACCTAAAGCAAATGATAAACTATATTACTTTGGTGCAAATAATTTTGTGTATGCTAGTAACAAATCCGAAGTAAGAAATATGTTTAATGAAAATATTCAAGAGAAGGTACAACTACTATCAAAACAACTGTCAAACTCCGTCTTAAGTCGAGTCGAGAATAATGAATTAGAAGGTAAGATTAAGCAATTAAAAAACATTAAAATTGAGGATTTAAGTTTAAAAAGAAGTAAAAAAAATGAGGAACTCTGGTCAAGTATCTTAGAAACATCCGACTATAATAATGAGCAAGAAGATTTAGTTACAGCTCTTAATTATCCTTCTTCTGGAAGAATTGACGGATGGACACATATGTGGCAAGGGCAATCTGGTGTAAATGGTTCTGGAAGTGCCTGTGGACCTGCAACAGCAGCCATGATATTAGATTATATGCATTATCGGTTTGATTCTAATATTCGTAATGTAAATACTTATGGGAGTCAAAGTGCATTCATCAATGCATTAAGATACTATTTAGGTACACAATCTTGGGGTACAACTTATCCAATGTTTGCAGAGAGACTTCAACAAATTTTAAATACCGATAGTAACGGGTGGAATGTTGTTAGAGTTAATGGACCAGGTGGTGGAGGTAGTGCGACTTATATGCATGACCGATTTAAAGATAGGATAATCGCTCAACGTCCACCAGCAGTATACTGGCATACTTGGAGTGTATTCGATGACCCCATGATTGAAACAGAATACCATTGGCAGATGGGATTTGCATATTGGAGAGAAAGTGGTTCTGATATGATTCGTGTAGTGGAACCTGCTTGGCAAAATACTCATGTGAGAAATTACAATTTCAATACTCAATCTCCATATTTTCATTTAGTTATTATTGGCGGTGCTCCGTCTTAACCTTGATGCGTAGGCTTTTCCTTAATTATGGCACCTTCGGCTTAACTTCAATAACAATGTAATCAAGGACCTTATATCAGGTCCTTGATTTATACTTAAATATCAACAATATTATTTAACAGAGCCTATAATTAATACATAAACTAATTAAATTTTAGAGAATTCTTTTTCATCCCATCCCCATGAAGCGTCTTTTTGCTTATCTAAATGCTTACTGACATATCCAGCGGTCACAGACTTATTAGAATGCCCGACGGTTTGTTGGACAATTTCAATAGGTATACCTCGTTGTATAATGGAGTAGGTCACAAAGAAATGGCGCGCCCAGTGACTAGAAATATTTCCTTTTTTATGACGTAACCAATCAAACTCCGTACGCTGTGACTGCTAGAATAAAGTGTACAGTTTTTGCTTGATAAGATGAAACACTTATTACCCAAATATACCAGCGAAAAAACTCAACCTAACACTGTAAACTGATCTTAGTTTCATACCGACAGTGGAGGTTAGCAAAGGTGGATAAGTGGGAAATGTATGTTTATGGCAGTCTAAAAATGTAGCTTTTGGTGAAACAGAGCCTTGGAATAAGCGGTGCCTGTCACGATCTGGAATGTGTCGAAGGATTGAAAGAGAAAAAAAGTTATCGCTGTTGGCGGTGGCTCTTTTTTTGGTGGCAATAAAGAAAAACGCCTTAACTCCATCCATAGCTGGAGACTAAGGCTAATTCGTCCTTCAACTATCTTACTCCTTCTGATTCATTTCTCGTTTCATCGCTTCGGCAACAAATTCTACATTGGTACCGACAATGACTTGTAAGCTCGTTTTATTTAGCTTGATGACACCGTGGGCACCGTGCTTTTTCAGCAGCTCATCATTGACTTTTGTCATGTCAGCGACCGTTAAGCGAAGACGTGTCGCGCAATGATCCAATGATGTGATGTTTTCTTTTCCCCCGAGTCCTTTGATAAACTGCTGTCCCATTTCAGACGTTTGGTCTCCAGGTGTAACTGCTGCTCCTTCCTGCTCTTCAGCGATTTCATCCTCTCGTCCTGGTGTTTTTAGCTTCAAGACTTTAATTAAGAAGTAGAAGATGAAAAAGTAGATCGCCCCGTATATTAGACCAATCAGCAATAGCAGGAGCGGTCGCTGGGCAATGCCGAAGTTTAAGAAATAGTCAATCGCCCCGGCAGAGAAGGTAAACCCATGATGAATCTCTAGCGTATTAACAATAAAAATCGAGGAGGCTGTTAGGAGTGCATGAACGACATAGAGCAATGGAGCCAAGAACATAAAGGAAAACTCAATCGGTTCGGTAATCCCTGTTAAAAAGGAGGTTAAAGCCATGCCACCTAACAGTCCTGCGGTTGCTTTGCGGCGCTCTGGCTTTGCGGTAAGAATCATCGCCAGGCATGCAGCAGGAAGCCCAAACATCATAATTGGGAAGAATCCGCCCATGAAAACACCTGCGGTCGGATCACCAGCGAAGAAACGGTGTAAATCTCCTGTAACGCCTTCGTATTCACCAAAAACAAACCAAACGAGGCTATTAATCACATGGTGCAGACCAAGTGGGATTAACAGGCGGTTGAAAAAACCGTACACTGCGGCACCAAAGGCACCTGCACTCGTAATCCACGTACCAAAATTGTAGATCATTTCTTGAATCGGAGGCCAAATAAAACCGAAAATCCCTCCTAAAAGAACGGCGACACCAGCGGTTACAATTAAGACAAATCGTCTGCCGCCAAAAAAGGCAAGCCAATCGGGTAATTTTGTCTCGCTAAAACGGTTATAGATAAGTCCAGCTACTATCCCGATAATAATTCCGCCTAAAACGCCCAAATTAATGGAATCGTCGATCGCTGTTGCCGCATGGATGAGGACCCAATAGCCAATGGCTCCTGATAAGGCTGCGGCACCATGACCGTCTTTCGCAAACCCGATCGCTACCCCGATGGCAAAAAGGATCGCAAGGTTTTCAAAGAGGGCTCCCCCTGCACTATGGACAAAGGGGATGTTCAGCATATCGTCTGCCCCTAATCGCAGCAGCAGGCCTGCTGGCACGAGCACTGCAATCGGCAGTAATAGCGACTTACCAATTCGTTGCAGGAAGTTCAGCATATCCATTCAGCTCCTTTAAATGACAAGATAGAAAACGCTTTCTCCTATAGAATAGCACAGGATAAATATAGTTGTCTATACCAATTTTTGAGTGGGTAAGTGAATTTTTTCAGTAAATTAGGTATATAAAATGTTGTGTTTGGCGCTTACCGTTTCTGAGGTATAGACAACTAGTTTTAATTAACGTACAATGAATAACAGATACGAGACAGAAGTAGAAACGAAGGAGCACGAAGAGGATGGACAAAATTGTGTGCATTAAAAACATCACCCTTCATGCAGAGGATGAAACGTATCCAAATGGGTATATAAAAGTGATGGATGGAAAAATCGCTGAAATCGGTTCGGCTAGCGACTTGAGTGATCATGATGATCATGAGTGGATGATATTATCACCCTCCTTTCATCTTATCCCTGGAATGATCGATGTCCACATTCACGGAGCGGCTGGTGCTGATACCATGGATGCAACGGCAGAAGCGCTGCAGACAATGGCGAATGCCTTGCCAAAGGAAGGAACGACAAGCTTTTTAGCAACGACGATCACACAATCAACGGAGGCAATCGAACAAGCATTAGAAAATGCAGCTCAGTTTATTGAAGAGGGTCAATCAGCCGGTGAAGCTGAAGTGTTAGGTATCCATTTGGAAGGACCGTTTATTTCAGCCAAACGAGCAGGGGCCCAGCCGCCTGATCACATCAAGAACCCCGATTTGCAGCTTTTTAAAAAATGGCAGCAGCTTGCAAAAGGGAAGATTAAGCTTGTGACGTTAGCGCCTGAGCGTTCAGGTGGATTGGCACTCGTCCACTATTTAAAAGAAACGGGTGTAACCGCTTCAATTGGTCATTCTGATGCAACCTATCAGGAAGTGGAAGAAGCGATTAAAGCGGGGGCGGCCCACGTGACTCACTTATTTAATGGTATGAGAGGCTTGCATCACCGAGAACCAGGAGCTGCAGGAGCCGCTTTATTGAAGGATGAGCTTCTTGTTGAAATCATTGCCGATGGCATTCATGTTATCCCTGAAATGATTCAACTTGCGTATAAGCAGAAAACCAGTGAGCGCCTCATCTTAATTACGGATGCGATTCGGGCCAAATGCTTGAAGAACGGCACCTATGATTTAGGAGGGCAAGAGGTGCGTGTTGAAGCCGGTGAAGCCACGTTAGGCGATGGTACGCTTGCGGGCAGCATGCTGAAAATGAAGGATGCGGCAAAGAACATTCAATCGTACACGAACGCTACGCTCTCAGACATAATAAAAATGACATCTGTCAATGCAGCAAAGCAACTGAACGTTTTTGACAGAAAAGGAAGCATTGCCATAGGAAAGGATGCAGATTTTGTCATTGTTGACGAAGCGTTCGATGTCGTTATGACCTTTTGTCGAGGGAAGCTTGCTTATGAAAGAAAGGAGTCGTACGAGTGAACATCATCAAGGTTGAGAGCTACGATGAAATGAGTCAGAAAGCAGCTGAGTTGATCATTGAGAAAGTGAAAAATGTTGGTCGGATGAACCTTGGTCTTGCTACAGGAGGCACGCCAAAAGGGCTGTATCAAAAGCTTGTTGAAGATCACAAAGCGAATGGAACGTCCTATAAAGAGGTGACGACCTTCAATTTGGATGAGTATGTGGGTCTTTCGGCGACTCATCCAAACAGCTATAATGATTATATGAATCGTTTTTTGTTCAATCATATCAATATTGATAAATCGAATACACACCTCCCGAACGGATTAGCCTCTGATTTAGAAAAAGAGTGTAAGCGTTATGAAGCAAACATCGATGCTTCAGGTGGCATTGATCTTCAAGTGCTAGGGATAGGAGAGAACGGACATATTGGCTTTAATGAGCCTGGAACCTCTTTTGATTCACGTACCCATGTCGTCAAGCTTGAAGAATCAACACGAAAAGCTAATTCTCGTTATTTTCAGGCGATGGATGAGGTGCCAACCCATGCAATTACAATGGGGATTGCCACGATTATGAAG
>NZ_ANNK01000018.1 GCF_000334155.1 Halalkalibacterium ligniniphilum
CAGGAGCCGCTTTATTGAAGGATGAGCTTCTTGTTGAAATCATTGCCGATGGCATTCATGTTATCCCTGAAATGATTCAACTTGCGTATAAGCAGAAAACCAGTGAGCGCCTCATCTTAATTACGGATGCGATTCGGGCCAAATGCTTGAAGAACGGCACCTATGATTTAGGAGGGCAAGAGGTGCGTGTTGAAGCCGGTGAAGCCACGTTAGGCGATGGTACGCTTGCGGGCAGCATGCTGAAAATGAAGGATGCGGCAAAGAACATTCAATCGTACACGAACGCTACGCTCTCAGACATAATAAAAATGACATCTGTCAATGCAGCAAAGCAACTGAACGTTTTTGACAGAAAAGGAAGCATTGCCATAGGAAAGGATGCAGATTTTGTCATTGTTGACGAAGCGTTCGATGTCGTTATGACCTTTTGTCGAGGGAAGCTTGCTTATGAAAGAAAGGAGTCGTACGAGTGAACATCATCAAGGTTGAGAGCTACGATGAAATGAGTCAGAAAGCAGCTGAGTTGATCATTGAGAAAGTGAAAAATGTTGGTCGGATGAACCTTGGTCTTGCTACAGGAGGCACGCCAAAAGGGCTGTATCAAAAGCTTGTTGAAGATCACAAAGCGAATGGAACGTCCTATAAAGAGGTGACGACCTTCAATTTGGATGAGTATGTGGGTCTTTCGGCGACTCATCCAAACAGCTATAATGATTATATGAATCGTTTTTTGTTCAATCATATCAATATTGATAAATCGAATACACACCTCCCGAACGGATTAGCCTCTGATTTAGAAAAAGAGTGTAAGCGTTATGAAGCAAACATCGATGCTTCAGGTGGCATTGATCTTCAAGTGCTAGGGATAGGAGAGAACGGACATATTGGCTTTAATGAGCCTGGAACCTCTTTTGATTCACGTACCCATGTCGTCAAGCTTGAAGAATCAACACGAAAAGCTAATTCTCGTTATTTTCAGGCGATGGATGAGGTGCCAACCCATGCAATTACAATGGGGATTGCCACGATTATGAAGAGCAAAGAAATCCTGCTGTTAGTATCAGGAGCGAGGAAGGCGAAAGCGATGCACAGATTATTGAATGGTGAAGTGAGTAGCGCCTTTCCAGCATCGATCCTAAAACAGCATAGGAACGTGACCATTGTTGCTGATCATCAGGCACGATCAGGAGGGTGATTAGCCGTTGAAAGGAGTCGAACATGGATGATTGATAAAAGCTCCCCTCTTCCGATTTATTATCAACTGGCCGAACAGCTTAAGAAACGAATTGAGAGTGGCGAATTACAGCCAGGGGATGCCTTGCCTGCTGAGAGGGAGTACGCTGAACAGCTTCAGATCAGTCGTATGACGGTCCGACAAGCGATTAACAATCTCGTCAATGATGGCTACTTATACCGTCAAAAAGGAAAAGGGACGTTTGTAGCGGAGAAAAAATTAGAGCAGCAGCTCGTTGGCTTAACAAGCTTTACAGAAGATATGAAAGCGAGAGGACTCGTTCCGAGTAGCAGGCTGCTTCACTTTAAAATTGTTCCAGCAACGGATAAAATCGCTGACCAGTTGAAGATAAATAAATATGAGCCGGTTTATGAAATCGTACGGATTCGCCTTGCCGATGACGTCCCAATGGCGTTGGAAACAGTCTATATTTCGGCGAACCTTGTCATAGGATTGACTGAGGAGGTCATTCATCATTCCCTTTATCAATACATTGAAGAGAAGCTAGGCTTTACCATCAGCCGGGCTACGCAAACGTTAGAAGCAGCCCTTGCCTCCGAGATGGAAATGAAGCATTTAAATATCAAGAAGGGTGTCCCCATTCTTCTCATTGAACGGCATACGTTTTTGGAGGATGGCGTGCCGCTAGAATATGTGAAGTCTTCCTACCGGGCGGATCGCTATAAGTTTACCATTAACATGAACCGCTGAGGTGAAACAAAATCATTAGCAATTGAGGGAAAAAAGATGCTGAATGATTATTTTAAAGAAATTACAAACACGTTGGAGCGTGTAAAAGAACAAGAGGAAGAGAACCTGCATGAGGCGGCAAAAATGATTGCCGATTGCATCGAGAATGACGGGGTCGTTCACCTTTTTGGCTGCGGTCATTCTCACCTGTTAGCAGAAGAGGTGTTTTATCGTGCAGGAGGGTTAGCTCCGATTCACCCTCTGCTCATGGAGGATTTTATGCTTCATAAAGGTCCTGTTCGTTCAACGAAATTAGAACGAATGAATGGTGCAGCGCAAGCAGTGATGGAGCATCAGGATATCCGCAAGGGCGATGTGATGGTTGTTATCTCCAATTCGGGGATTAATCCGGTCCCGATTGATGTGGCGCTGATCGCAAAGGAAAAAGGCGCCGCTACGATTGGGCTCACCTCGGTCAGCTATTCAAAAAGTCGTCCTTCAAGGCATGTAAAGCAAAACCATTTGTATGAGGTTGTTGATCTCGTCATTGATAATCATACCGAAGCTGGAGACGCCCTCATCAAGCACGAAGGCGTCAAAGCGAAGTCCGGCCCTAGCTCGACGGTTGTTGGCGCTGCGATCCTGAACGGTATTTTTGTACAAGCCGTTCAGCTGCTCATTGATCGCGGCATCGATCCACCTGTCTTTTTAAGTGGAAATTTAAAAGGGGCTGACGAGCATAACCAGCAGCTAATCGACAAATACAAAAAGAGAATCCCATTGCTGCGCCAATAGTGGGTCCAGAGCAGAAGTGCCCGAAGCATTAGTGGTCAGAGCAGAAGTGCCCAGAGCGTGAGAGCCCGAAGCATTAGTGGTCAGAGCAGAAGTGCCCAGAGCGTGAGAGCCCGAAGCAAAAAGGGTCAGTGCAGAAGTGCTCAGAGCGTGAGAGCCCGAAGCAAAAAGGGTCAGTGCAGAAGTGCTCAGAGCGTGAGAGCCCGAAGCATTAGGGGACAGGGCAGAAGTGCCCAGAGCGTGAGAGCCCGAAGCATTTGTGGTCAGAGCAGAATTGCCCAGAGCGTGAGAACCCGAAGCATTAGGGGACAGGGCAGAAGTGCCCAGGCTGGAGGAGCCCGAAGCATTAGGGGACAGGGCAGAATTGCCCAGAGCGTGAGAGCCCGAAGCAAAAAGGGTCAGTGCAAAAGTGCACTGACCTTTTTGCAATGAAGAAATTATTCAGTTTCATCAATTTGTTGATGAATCCTATAAGTGAGAGAGAAAACGAAGCCTTTAAGCAAGTCTTAGAGAAACGAAGCGACATGATCGCAAACTTAGGTCAGGAAGATGAGATTTTTGAAATCTATATGATTTTTCTCTACCTTATTTTCCTTTACAAACAAGAAGGACAGACTGTTTTTACAAGCATGTTTGAAAAAGAGAAAAAGAAGGGGATGCGCTTGACCACGGCTTCGATTATTGAACAATGGCCTGAGACAACGGTATTCAGTGTGTTCAACGTGGTAAACCGAACAGACCATCATGAAGAAGTACGCGATTTATTAACAGGTGAGACGTATACTGTTCTCTTAGTCGATCATGTTGACGATGGGTACGGAAATTTGGGCTTAGGCATGCTCTTTAAAAATCAGAAAGGGTATCACTTTTTCCCTGAGTTTGTTGCTTTAGAGCCTGGTTTAGAGGAAGCCTTTTTTGATGTGTTTCTTTTCAGTGCTATCGAGCGTTATGCACAACCAGAAAACAAGATTCGCGAATGGTTGGCCAATCATCCGTATGAGTTACTCGATCATTTTATTAGGGTGCTGGCATCTAAGCCAGATATGGATGAAGACATTCAATTAACCGCTAAGCAGGAAGAGGTAATTGACGAGTTAGATGAAATGCTAGCGTTTGAATATGCGGAAATGGGTCTCGATAAAATCGCTGTGTTATTGTGGGAACAATACTGCAAAAGGCAAAATCCAATTGTAAAAAAGCCAAGTGCGTATGCTGCGGCCATTGAATATTTGATCAACCAGTTCCCATTTTCCCCTTTTTATTTTACACAAAGTGAGTTAGCGGAAAAGTATGGCGTCTCTGCTGGTGCAATCGGTCGAAATGCGAAAAAAATCGAAAGCACCCTTGCTGATATAAACGACGATATAATGCAATACTTTGCAAATGACATCGAAAATCCATTTGAGGTGGAAGATAACGAGGTGCCATTTCAGCCTTTTGCTGGAGAACGAGCGATGGCGAAAATTCAAGAGGAGTTGAGTAAGCATAATTTTGAATCTCTAGACGAACTGAACGCTTACCTGAATGAATTGATGGCCCGTGAAGATGAAATTGAAATGAGCGAGTCCGTACAGGCACAGGACTACGTGTATGAAGCAATGGGGGCGTCAGGAAAAAAACGGTATGAGCTCATTCAGGCTGCTCTGAACCTTAATCCGAAAAATGTGGATGCCCATGTGTTATTAGGGGATGAAAGTATGAGTGTGGAGGAAGCAGCGAAGTACTATAAAAAAGCGATTGCTTTAGCGGAACAGGAGATTCAACGGTATTTGGAGCAGAATAGAGGGGATTTCTGGGTCATTCATAAGACGCGGCCATACATGTGTGCATTGGATGCATATGCCGAATTATTGAATACGATAGGTGAATCGGAGAGAGCAGTAGCGATTTGGGAGGAAATGCTAGAGCTAAATCCTGATGACAATCAAGGGATCCGTTTTATCTAGAGAGCGGACAATATGCAAAGTGTAAGCCACTATTTGATAAATATGGGGATGACGGAAGCTTGCACCTTATCTATGGCTACATCCTCTATTTATTTCATACGAGTAAGGGGAAAAAGGAGCTTGAGAAAGCGATAAAAAAAGCGCTTGATCGCAATCCTCATGTTCCTGCTCGGCTGAAGCAAATACAGCTTGTACCGTCACTGCCTCATGCAAGCTACCAAATTGCTAGCCCTGAAGAGGCGGAAAGCTACGTCTTCATTAAGAGGGGTCAGAGCAAAAATGCTACGGACCACGCAGCCCGGAGCAAGAAGGGTCAGAGCAAAAATGCACTGACCCCAAATTTATGATAAAATAAGGGGAAGTAGTATTGTTACTAAGGAGGCCCCTAGATGTTATCTTTTTTTAAAAATAGGGATGAAAATGAAAAGTTAGAGCTTGAAGGGCAGGATAGCTCTGTTTCATCGACGGATCTATTAAATGAACAATCTGCAACTAGTAAAAATGAAGAGATTCATCCAGAATTGTCTTTTCACCCTGATTGGATCGTTTCAAAAGAAGACCAATATGCGTTTCAGTTTTTAAATGGGGAGTGTGCTCCGTTAAAGCCGAACCAAGTCTCGCTTACAGGAATTGAAATCCAAAAAGACGAGTTAAAAAAAGAACTTCATGTTACAGCGTTTATTCGAAATAGCCTCGATAAAGCGATCTCGATTTCTGAGACAAACCTCGTTTTATTGGACAAGGATGACAAGGTTGTTGGTCGGAAAGAATTTGACCTTAAAGAGGTAGGAGAAATTCCTGCCTTAAGCAGTCGCCCATGGGTTTTTGTGTTTACGGAGAAAGACTTGTTTTCTAAAGAGGTGCCAAATACGGGTTGGAAGCTTGCATTCTTACTTGAACAAAAGCATAAGCTTGAGCTTGATTCAAGCTGGGAGAAGTCTTTACCGGAGGAGCAAAAGGATAAGCTTCGTCAATTGGTAGACCAAATCGAGCCGCCTAAAAAGGGAGAAATCAACTTTATGGGGCTGCAGGCGCAGCAGAAGGATGAACAATTACATGTCATCTTGCTTATTCGCAATGGTTCAGAAAAGAACATTAATCTTGAACAGCTTCCTCTTCATGTGGAGGATGCAACGGGTGAGGTTGTTGCAAAAGGTGGATTTAAATTAGACAATCTCACCGTAAGAGCGAATACAACCAAGCCGTGGACATTTATCTTTCCTAAAGAAATGGTCACGAAGGAAAACCCTGACCTCAGCCGATGGAAAGCGTACACGCCACAAAATTCTTAATAAAAGGGGGTCAGTGCAGTTTTGCCCAGAGCCAAACTGCACTGACCCTTTTTGCACCAGATCATAAATGCTCAGAGTACTTCTGCTCCGTGCCAATGTGGTCAGGGCGCTTTATAGGCTGACCCTATCTGTTAAAAACAAAGAGGGTCTTCACACGAGAAGGGCTTCTTTGTTTGTTGTCTACTCTAATGTAATATTAGCAACATTTTCTCCGTCCTTAACGGCCTGTACATTTACAGCCAAGTCAGGATACTGCGCTTTGATTTCTTCGGCATATCGCTCAGCAAGCTCTTCAGCTGCGCTATCTTCTAGCTCTGCATCAAGCATAATTGTGCCAATCATCATATCGTCTTGACGATACACTTGCCCTCCAAGAACGCCTTCTTCATCAAGAAGCTGTCCTGTTAAGGTTTCATCCTCAGTGATTCCACCTTCATTGTCGGTGGCCTTGCTTTCTGACTCTTCCGTTGCATCAGGTTCTGTTGCTTCATCTGTTTGGTCAGTTTCAACTTCCTCTGTGTCGTTGTCGTCAACAGGTGTTGGCTCTTCATCAGCGGAGCAAGCTGCGAGAATCCACAAAGCAAAAAATCCACTTGCTAAGACATATAAAGGCTTTTTGAATGTCATCTTTTTTACCCCCCTGTAAAGTAAGTCCAAATCATGTCCAAATCAACTATACTATTTCCCACAACCATATTCAAGCAAAGTAGGGGTCAGAGCAAAAGGGGTCGGTGCAAAACTGCCCTGTCCTCTATATTATTTTTGAAGGATTTTCACTTTTTTTAGCGAATGATGTAGAGGAAACGTTTTTATTTTACTCATAATTATTAAGAAAGGGTGATGCACTTGGCAAGAAAACGAAGGCCTTCGTTTCCCGGAGCAATCTACCATATAACAAGTCGCGGGAACCGAAAAGAGATCCTTTTTAAAGATGACACGGATAGAAAGATGTACCTAAGATTGCTTAAAGCTACGAATGAAAAATATCCCTTTACCCTCCACGCTTATTGCCTCATGACAAACCACATTCATTTGCTTCTCGAAACGAAAGAAAGCCCAACGAAGGATATCATGAGATATTTGCATTCAAGGTATGCCACGTATTTTAATCAGAGACATGATTTAGTAGGGCATGTATTTCAAGGACGTTATCATGCTGAATTCATTGATTCAGCTACGTATTTCATCGAAGTTAGTCGATATATTCACTTAAATCCTGTGAAATCTAATTTGGTGGACAAACCCGAACACTATTCCTGGAGCAGCTATAATGCTTACTGTGAAAAAGACTTCAATAATCTCCCCTTTCTTTCAACGAATCGAGTCCTCTCTTTTTTTGAATTCTCATCAACCGGTGCAGCAAATGCTTACAGCGATTTTATCAATGCAAAAGACGACTGGGTGCAAGATTCGGCACAAAATAACTAAAAACCGACCAATGAACAACAAATAGGGTCAGAGCAAAATTGCCTTGGCCCTATTTACTCGGATCAATTACAGCTCTGACCCTATTTGCCCGGTGCAAATCTCTCCCGAGCCAAATCGCTCTGCCCCCAATTATTTTTCATATAAGTGGGCAAACTACCATAGAAAAAGTACGACAAAAATCGAAATATTTTTGGAGGACAGCATGCCGTATTTTAACGGACAAATTATTTCAGGTGAGTTTGATAACGAAACAAATATCTTCTCCTTACAAAAAGTGAAATCCTTTACCACAGAATCGAGTTTAAAAGAAAACCAATTGCACGACCTGTACAATTATTTAAAAAAGCACGAGCATGAGAAAGAGGGCCAAATCATTACCCTCTATGATCAAATGCTCGTGCCACTCACACAAGTGGAATTAAAAGCTCTCATGTCTGACCTAGAATTCGTTCAAACAAAATACCAGCAGTAGAGAGGAGGGGCTCAGAGCTCATCGGCTTTGTCCTGTTCCTCCCAGTGCTAAACTGCCCCGGCCCCATTCGCCCCGAGCCTGTCTGCTCAGGTGCCAACTGCCCTGTTGCCATCCGCCCCGAGCCGGACTGCTCTGGTGCCAACTGCCCGGAGCCCATCCGCCCTGGTCCCATCTTATCTCTTAATTTTGTGGAACTATTTGCCTATTTATGGTTCGGGTATTCATTTGTAAAAATCAGTATAAACTGATAAAAAAGCAGCGAAATTAATTGAAAAGCTTACAGAATATTTGTATAATTTTATCTTAGATAGGATAAATTTCTTGTTTGCTTGTTGCAAACAAGGTGGAGAGAAAGGCGAACTAAACGTTGAAGGAACGGTCTTTAAGGCTGTTGCGCATTTTTTTCAGTGCCTGCTTTCGCCATGTTCCGACCGTGTTGGTGGAAACGTTTTGTTCCGCTGCAATTTCACCAGTTTTCTTTCCGACAATAATCGCTTCATAGACCCAT
>NZ_ANNK01000019.1 GCF_000334155.1 Halalkalibacterium ligniniphilum
AATCTCCCCTTTCTTTCAACGAATCGAGTCCTCTCTTTTTTTGAATTCTCATCAACCGGTGCAGCAAATGCTTACAGCGATTTTATCAATGCAAAAGACGACTGGGTGCAAGATTCGGCACAAAATAACTAAAAACCGACCAATGAACAACAAATAGGGTCAGAGCAAAATTGCCTTGGCCCTATTTACTCGGATCAATTACAGCTCTGACCCTATTTGCCCGGTGCAAATCTCTCCCGAGCCAAATCGCTCTGCCCCCAATTATTTTTCATATAAGTGGGCAAACTACCATAGAAAAAGTACGACAAAAATCGAAATATTTTTGGAGGACAGCATGCCGTATTTTAACGGACAAATTATTTCAGGTGAGTTTGATAACGAAACAAATATCTTCTCCTTACAAAAAGTGAAATCCTTTACCACAGAATCGAGTTTAAAAGAAAACCAATTGCACGACCTGTACAATTATTTAAAAAAGCACGAGCATGAGAAAGAGGGCCAAATCATTACCCTCTATGATCAAATGCTCGTGCCACTCACACAAGTGGAATTAAAAGCTCTCATGTCTGACCTAGAATTCGTTCAAACAAAATACCAGCAGTAGAGAGGAGGGGCTCAGAGCTCATCGGCTTTGTCCTGTTCCTCCCAGTGCTAAACTGCCCCGGCCCCATTCGCCCCGAGCCTGTCTGCTCAGGTGCCAACTGCCCTGTTGCCATCCGCCCCGAGCCGGACTGCTCTGGTGCCAACTGCCCGGAGCCCATCCGCCCTGGTCCCATCTTATCTCTTAATTTTGTGGAACTATTTGCCTATTTATGGTTCGGGTATTCATTTGTAAAAATCAGTATAAACTGATAAAAAAGCAGCGAAATTAATTGAAAAGCTTACAGAATATTTGTATAATTTTATCTTAGATAGGATAAATTTCTTGTTTGCTTGTTGCAAACAAGGTGGAGAGAAAGGCGAACTAAACGTTGAAGGAACGGTCTTTAAGGCTGTTGCGCATTTTTTTCAGTGCCTGCTTTCGCCATGTTCCGACCGTGTTGGTGGAAACGTTTTGTTCCGCTGCAATTTCACCAGTTTTCTTTCCGACAATAATCGCTTCATAGACCCATAATCGTTCACGAGGGGAGAGGCTGTGTACATAAGGAGTGATGGAATCCATGTCATACGTATCATAATGAACGCAAGGGTCCTTTCGGTTTTCGTCGACATACGGGTCATGATGAATTTTATGCATCTTGGTAAATTTTTGCTCCGATTGAAGCTGCATCAGTAAATATCCTCGCACCGTCTGCTTGGCATACGCTTCAAAACTGCCTTTCTTATCATCGAATTTACGGTACGCTTCCCATAGAGCAATGACGGCTACATGATAGAATTCCTCATGATTCGTAAAAAGGTTGAGCTTTCTTATTTGGCTTTTAATCAACGGCTCAAAGGCTTTCAACACGTCTTCAAATGATGAACCATTCAATGCTTGCTCCTTTTAGAAAAACTATAGTTTTCATGGTGGATTTCCGGATTACGCTTATTGTAGGACGGAACGAAGATGAATTCACCTTAACAAAATGACGATTTCACCAGCGTGAGAAAAAGCAAACCACCCGTTTTCTGTGGGAGCTTTTGCAAAATTGAAGGACAATTATGTAAGCGCTTTAATAAAATTTATAAGATTTAAGGAGGAGATGGATCATGGACGAAAACAATTATTTAGAAGACTACGAGGTGAATCAGGAAACGCTGGCTCTCTGCCCTCATTTTCACCCTGAATATCAGACAAAGGTGCTTGAAACAAGTGGGGTCTATTATGTGAAAGGGAAGCCCCTTGATCTTTTAAAACGTAATTGCAAACAGTTTGGCGCTTCATTACGGGGGAGGCAGGAGTGGGCGGCTTATGTGATGAACAAAAGCTATAAGCTACCGATTCTCGTACAGGAGCACCACAATCTTCTTGCCTTTCCGACACATTCTCCGAGACATACAGCTTGCACCTGGATTTTTGTCAATCAATTTCCTGATATTAAGACAGCTGCGCAAAAGCAAAAAAGTCTCGTCCAATTTCCAAATGGTACGGAACTAACCGTTGATGTGTCTTATCCTTCATTAAATAGGCAGATGCAGCAAGGCTTTGCTTGCCTTGGCTATTTTCTTGGACGGCGGTTTCGCTTTTTTCGACCGGAGTAATTAATTGTTGTTGGGGGGTTAAGTAAAAGACAGGGGAGATGCTCATGTGGAGGGCTTTTCTGTGGAGAATGAAGAATGGTACGAAGCTTCAGTTCAAGATGAGGAAGTAACGAAGTCCTTCCGTACACACCCCTTCATTGAAAAGGCTTCTCTAAGGATTCGTTTTCATTCTTGTGGGAAGAGTGAGCCGCTTACGTTGATTTAGTGGAAAAGGGGACGGAGCTTACAGGGTGATAAAGCAGGAAGTCCGTGGCTTGCACCGCCTTCATTGAAAGAATGCTCAGCGTTCGTTGACGAACTCGATCCATTCATGCAGGCTTTTGAAAAAGGTGGAGCGGCCCCTTCCTTGTGAAAAAAATAGAAAAAAAGCGCCCGTTCAAGGGGCAACCTTCGAAAACGTAGAAGAAGCAGCAACTTCAAGCTGCTAGCCTGTCGCTCGGACTTAGGTACTTGTATTTGGCATTTTACGGATGTGTCAAATGGCAGTATATTGATTCGTTATTAATATAATTTATTTATTCTGATTTTGTCGCTAGCCTCTGCGGACAGATTTTTTGAAAAGAACGGAGAAACAAGCTTTTTTGGGCAATTAGTCTAACCCATCTGCCACTCCATGTAAATCACAGTGTATTCGAAAAATATAGTGCCACGAACAGATCTACTTGTCGATCGTTAAAGTGGATAAAGTAGCTTTCCTAACGTATAAAAAAGGCTAGCCAGAAAATCTGGCTAACCCTTCCTTATATGAGATATGATGTTATTTTGTCATTGTTGTATCTTCGATGATTTCAATCGGTTTTTCCTGAACCTTTTGATCATCCTGTCCCTTGTCTTTCGATAAAAACCATCCCCCCACTCCGATTAAGAGAAGAACGGACCAGAAGACGGCTTTCCACTCTGTACTGCTTGAGAAATCTTCAGACAAGATCGCGAGCTCTGGGTGGGACAAGGAGTAGACAGCGAGCTTAACCCCTACCCAGGCAACAACAAGGTAGGCAGCCGTTTCAAGTCCAGGCTTGCGGTCTAACAAAGTAACGAAATAGCTTGCAGCAAATCGCATGATCACAAGACCGATGATTCCTCCGGCAAGGACAACGGCAAAGTGTCCACCATCTAAGCCGCCAATTGTTGGTAAGTTGGTAGTAGGGAGCATCACAGCTAAGGCAACCGCAGCAAGAATTGCATCAACAGCAAAGGCAATGTCCGCAAGCTCGACCTTAAGAACGGTCATCCAGAAGCCAGATCCTTTTTGCTCTTTTGCTTTTTTCGCTACATACTTTTTAAGCACATGCTTCTTCAATAAGTGATAGATCGCAATTCCAAATAGGTAAAGGGCACCAATCGCTTGAACCTGCCAAATATGAACGAGGTACGAGATGACAAACAACGAGCCAAATCGGAATACAAAGGCTCCGGCTAATCCGTAAAATAAGGCTTTCTTTCGTTGGTCTTCCGGTAAATGCTTGACCATCGTCGCAATAACGAGGGCATTATCCGCTGCTAACACACCCTCTAATGCAATCAGGATAAGCAGCACCCATCCATATTCCAACAATAACGCTATGTCCATTTATTCAATATCCCCTTTATTTATGATTTATTATGTGCAAAATGGCTTAACCATTAAGCTTAGGCAAAAATTTTAATTTCATCATGGTCCATGTCTTTTACGTCATCACTGAAAACCAATCGTGTCTGAAATCGATAGGAAATGCCGTTGGAAGAAGGCTCTAGCTTCTTCGGCAATTGGTAAACGAAAGGAATTTCTGCACGGGCACCTGAATCCAATGTTTTTGTCATCAGGAGCGTCGTCACCGTTTCAATGATTTTTTCTTCTTTTTCTCCTGTACGCTTGGCAACAAGGTCACATTCAAGTCGTTTAATTGTTTGTGTGCCCCAGCCACCTTGAAGATTGAAAAAGCCAGAAATTTTTTCTCCAGCAACGCATTCCTTTCTATCTAACACGAGGTCGACATTCGCCGATCCAATTTTCAAAAAACGCAAATACTTCAATAACACGAAACCTATCCTCCTAAGGAAACTTCAATTATTTATGGTTGTAAAATGAATGTGAGATCATCTGAACTTGTGCTTGTGGCTGTGGGGCATGTAACGAAAGGCTTCTTGGAGGGTGATTCAGATCCAAGGTGATAATCGTTACAGCAAACAGCTTAAAAGTAACAAGCAAGGTGATGACTACTAAAAGCTTTTTTTGAACGTCTATGTCCAATTAAGTTCTCTTTCTCCTTTTTGAAAAAACATTGTCAATGTCAGTGAATCAAAAATGAGATGGTTTAGATGTTGATCTCCTCCTGTATTTCTCTTCATAAGCAGGGGTGTTTTCCCGTGCAGAATAGAAGGTGAATATGCCCCTCAATCTCTCCTAGCGCTCTACCCTGTTTCCATTCAAGCTCTCATAAGCGGGAACATTTCCCTACAAGGAGTACAAAAAATACATCGGTTGCACCGAAGCTGATGAAATCAGGGCGGTGTGAGCGGAAAGGCTTTGCACGGAAGTCTTATCCCTGACAATATAAAAAACCTTCACCACGATTTTGGTGAAGGTTTTTAGGTACAAAAATAGCCTTCACCAAATTGGCAAAGGTCTCGCAAACAACAGATCATATTTCATGTTGCCAGTTAAGCCGGTGACGGTTTATCCATCACGGAATGTCGACATAACTGTAAGCTACTCCCCTTTGGAGTATTATAAGCTCAAGTAGAGCGGTAGCCTTAACTCTTCGGCTAGTAAGCTAATCATAATACGAGCGATTTTAAAAGTCAATATCCATTTCGTTTGAAACACTCATAGCCACATCATGTTCGAATTTTCAGCAATACAGTATCTCTCAAGAACAGAATCGATTATACTGAATCTACTTCACTACCTTGGTTAGGAGGAATTTTTATGACTGACACAAACCATGAAGATCAAAAAGATGCACCGAAAAAGAAAGTGAACCTGCAAGAAGCCATTAAGCAGCAGCTTGAACGAAAAAAACAACAAGCAGCTGCCGGAAAAGCAAGCTACAAAACGCTGCAAACGACAAAAACAATGAAAAGCCAGCAAACGAAAAAAGTGAACAATCAACGAAAAAGAATGGGTATCTAACGAAGATACAATAGGCTGAGCAAACGTTTGAACCCTCCAAAGGCTAACGATTTAAAGGTAACAGCTTAGCTGCAATAGGTTCAAGAAATGATATTTAGGTAAAGGATGTTGGTTTAATAATAGAGCAAGGACAAAGAATGATATTATTTATTTTTTGAATCTGCTTCCTACATAAATTCCACGGATGCCTTCGTATAAAATACAAACCTTTTACTTCCGTTTAAATAAGCGATTAGAAAAGTAAAGGGATGTCAAAATGGCGGATCATCAAGAGCATTGATTTTGTTATCTCTTTTTTTAACGTATTCGTGATCCTCCTTGTAGAGGAAGAACCTATTATTGGCATTGTTGGGAGAAATGAATCGATTATAAGACTTTTGTGAAAAAAAGGGGACGAAGCTCCAGTACAAGTTGTGGCAACGCTTCCTTGTGCCGCTCCACCCCTTTTCAAAAAAACATTTAAGCTACCTTCTCACACCGAGAGAATGCAACGCTTGCTGTACGGAAGCGATCGTTTGCAAAGAAGATAAATCGACACCTAATTGGACGGCGATCTGGGCGAGATCAGGTCTCATGCCTGAAATGATCGAACGGGTGCCGAGCAGGTTAAGGACGTCAATCATTTGAAACAGAGAGTTGATCACCATACCATCAAGGGTATAAATCCCTGATAGATCAATGATTAAGGAGTTGACCTTTTCTTCTTGGATTTTTGAAGGCAAATTGTTTAAAAGCTGCTTTGCACGCTCTGAGTCGATGGAGCCCACAAGCGGAAGGATGGCGATTCCTTCTAGAAGAGGAACGACCGGAGCAGATAACTCGTTAATTTCACGTAGGACCTCTTGGTGTCTTCTTTCGGCTTCTTTCCGGACAGTAATGTCGCGAATCACCGTTTGAATCGCCTTTCTTTTACCAAAGGTAAATGGATGGCAATTCAGTTCAACGTCAACAGGGGTGCCATCGAGGCGAATGATGGTTTTTTCAATCAGTTCACCTGCAACATTTTCTTCTATTCCCCTGCGGATTCGTTCTCTTACGGCTGCTTGGTCCTCTTTTTGAAAAACGGCCAAGATCGACGCCCCTAAAATATCCTCCCGCGGCGCTCTTAAAAACTTGGCGCCTGGTTCATTAATATATAAGACTTTATGTTCGGCATGAATGATCACGGTTTCTTGTGAATATTCAACGATGTGCCGGTACATTTCTTCTTTTGCTGCAAGTGCTTGATAGGCTTCTCTTGTTGCGTCCATGAGCAAAAGCCTCCTAGTGTATAAATTAATGAATATCTTTAAGCATGATAAGCTTCTATTCATTCTTTTCTCATCATATCATACGAAATCATCTCTGTATCTTGTAAAACGTCAGCTAAGATCGCAAACCGTTTCCAAGACGGACCATCTGAGGTATGGGCGGGTGCCGTTTGGCCGTCTTCCATTCTTGCACATACCGAAATGGGATTTCGCAAAAAAATGCCCTTTAGCATGAATAACTACATGACCAACGAAAAAGCAAATGGCTGATACGAAGCAAAAATACCTGCTTTTAATCAAACGTTTGTTTAAGGTTAAGTTCATATTGAAGCGTACCGGGGATCATGTTAATCGATTTTATTCACATAGCGATCTCAATTAGGGGCTGAGACAAAAGAGTTTTTATTAATAAGAAATCCGGACGTCATGATCGTTGCTGCATAGCATTCACTTCGGAAATAGATTTCGCTTTCCGCGGGCGGCTGGTGAGCCTCCTCGTGCTTTTTGCACTGTGGGGTCCCACCCTTGCCTTTGATCCC
>NZ_ANNK01000020.1 GCF_000334155.1 Halalkalibacterium ligniniphilum
TCCTCTTTTTGAAAAACGGCCAAGATCGACGCCCCTAAAATATCCTCCCGCGGCGCTCTTAAAAACTTGGCGCCTGGTTCATTAATATATAAGACTTTATGTTCGGCATGAATGATCACGGTTTCTTGTGAATATTCAACGATGTGCCGGTACATTTCTTCTTTTGCTGCAAGTGCTTGATAGGCTTCTCTTGTTGCGTCCATGAGCAAAAGCCTCCTAGTGTATAAATTAATGAATATCTTTAAGCATGATAAGCTTCTATTCATTCTTTTCTCATCATATCATACGAAATCATCTCTGTATCTTGTAAAACGTCAGCTAAGATCGCAAACCGTTTCCAAGACGGACCATCTGAGGTATGGGCGGGTGCCGTTTGGCCGTCTTCCATTCTTGCACATACCGAAATGGGATTTCGCAAAAAAATGCCCTTTAGCATGAATAACTACATGACCAACGAAAAAGCAAATGGCTGATACGAAGCAAAAATACCTGCTTTTAATCAAACGTTTGTTTAAGGTTAAGTTCATATTGAAGCGTACCGGGGATCATGTTAATCGATTTTATTCACATAGCGATCTCAATTAGGGGCTGAGACAAAAGAGTTTTTATTAATAAGAAATCCGGACGTCATGATCGTTGCTGCATAGCATTCACTTCGGAAATAGATTTCGCTTTCCGCGGGCGGCTGGTGAGCCTCCTCGTGCTTTTTGCACTGTGGGGTCCCACCCTTGCCTTTGATCCCGTAGGAGTCTGCGTCTATTTCCTCCGCTAAGGTTGTGGATTGTTCGCATTTTAATTATACACGTTCGTTATGTCCCAGCCTCTATTCAATGTGATAAAGGGGTTGAATGAGCAGACGATTAGGAAGGGTCCATCGACTTCATTACTTACGAGCTTGTTCCATTTTAAGGGGACCGGCTGCTCATCAAGATAATTTTTATTAAGGCTGGGGATCTTCATTAGGTTGAGCAGCAGCTCTTTGGACAGGGTTCTTTTGCTTTTCTAGTTGCTTCCACTTCCAAATCAGCCACAGCTGTGAGGCGATATACAAGGACGAGTACATCCCGGTAATTAAACCAATGAGCAGGGCAATCGAGAAATTACGAATCGACTCGTTGCCAAAAATCAGCATCGCAACAACGGTAATCACAACCGTTAAAACGGTGTTGACCGAGCGGGTAAATGTTTGTTGGATGCTTCGATTGACAATGTGTTCAAGCTGTTCGAACGTTTTGACGCGCTGTTTTTTCATATTATGGCGAATGCGATCGAAGGTTACGATCGTATCATTGATCGAATAGCCGATAATCGTTAAAATGGCGGCGATGAAGGTAACGTCTACCTCTAACCTCGTTAAGCTGAAAAACGCAATGATAAAAAAGGCGTCGTGGAGCAATGCCACAATGGCAGCGAGGGCCATGTAAAGCTCAAAGCGCAACGTCACATAAAGAATAATCCCGAGCGAAGCGATCGCCACAGCAATCATTGCATTTTGGGCAAGCTCCTTTCCAACAATCGGTGAAACGGTACTTACATTTGGTTCAAAGCCATATTTTTCGGCAAAGTAGTGTTTAAACTCAGCGATTTTCTCACGGTCGAGGACGCCGACAAATCGTGCAACAGCCATTTCATTGTTTGTTCCAGACAGCACAAGGTCATGTGTCTCTAAATCAAGAGCGGCTAAATCCGCCTCAACCTGTTCCAGCGTCAACGGATTTTCAGATGTGATTTCCACTCGTGTACCGCTGGCAAAATCGATCCCGAGGTTGAGCTGCATCGTTAACAAGATAATGATACCTGCCAAAACTGTTACCGCTGAAAACAGAAAGAATTTGTTGCGATTTTTTACAAAGTCAACGTTGTCAAACCTCGTAGGGGCGTCCGTTTGTTTATCTGTATTATTAATTTCTAATATGTCCTCTTTTTTCACGCCGAAGTACCAAGGTCTATGCTCGAACCATCGGCTTTTCACCAATAGTCCTAGCAAAAGTCTCGCTAAAAAGACGGCGGTAATAAAGCTAACAAGGATACTGACGATTAACATCGTCGCAAACCCTTTGACTGCACTGGTCCCGAAAATAAACAGTACAACCCCAGCAATGATCGTTGTTAGGTTCGCATCAAAGATTGTGGCAAATGAATTTTTATTTCCGCTTCGAAACGCGGAACGGAGCGATTTTCCGAGCTTTAATTCCTCTTTTATTCGCTCATAGGTGATGATGTTGGCATCCACCCCCATCCCGACACCTAAAATGAGTGCTGCAATTCCAGGAAGCGTTAATACCCCATGCATCCAGCTGAAAATTTGCAGAATCAAATAAATATAGGCAGCTAATGTGATGATCGCCACAAATCCTGGCAGACGATAAAAAATGAGCATAAAGAGGAAGATCGCAAGAATGCCAATCACCCCTGCAAACATCGTTTGATCGAGTGCCTGTTGACCGAACTTCGCACCAACAGACGTGGAATAGATTTCATGCATTTTGACAGGTAATGAGCCAGAATTTAAAAGATCTGCTAAGTGTTGCGCTTCTTTCATCGTAAATTGGCCTTCAATGACGACATCGGTAGTATTAAGCTTTTGACGGACAGTTGCAGCTGACAAAAACTTCGGTTCAGCTTTTTGTGCCTCTTCGGCGTAGGAGTCGCCTTCTTCATAATCGAGCCAAATGACGAGCAAATTTTCTGGATAGGCTTTTTTGGAAAGCTCCTCGGTGATTGCACCAAATTTTTTCGCGTCCTTTAATGTTAGGGCAACCCATGGCTGGTTCGTCTGTGATAAGGTCATGCTTGCCCCGTTTTCCTTTAGGTCAGCCCCTGTTAGTAAAACCTCATCATGAATGTTTCGAAACGTTAGTTCAGCTTGTGTTGAAAGCAGTTCTCGCGCCTGCGTTTGATCGCTGATGCCCGCAAGCTGGACGCGAATGCGATTTTCCCCTTCAACGACAATATTCGGCTCAGACACACCGAGCACATTAATGCGGTTTTCTAAGGCGCTAACGGTGCTTTCTAGCACCTTGTTCGTAATTTTTTGCCCTTCTTCTGCAGGCTCGACCTCGTATAAGATTTCAAACCCGCCTTGCAAATCGAGTCCAAGGGGGATTGTTTGTGCCACCTTTGTTCCGTTCAGTCCGATTAAAACCCCAATGAGGAGTGTAATGATAAAAAATGTAGCGATCCGGCCTCGCTTTTTCAAGTATGTATCCTCCTTACACAGTCGGTAATGACATGGATTTGTTCCTCGGATGATAAGCTATTTTGAAATAGTAGGTAAGTCATTGTTTTGATTTTAATCGTCTTGAGTGAGAGTTGAAAAGGTAAAAAAGTTGCATGTCCCAAAATTTATCGATGAAGGTCATAAACAAGACGTAACGACAATACACTCTTACCAATCTTCCATTTTTTCGAAAAAAACCGTTTCTCTTTTAATAAAATAGTGTTCCATTATTTTCAAAAAACATGCAAGGGGTCGGAGCATTAGGGGTCAGGGCAGAAAGGGTCGGAGCACTAGGGGTCAGGGCATTAGGGGTCAGGGCAGAAAGGGTCGGAGCATTAAGGGTCTGAACAAAAATGCTCTGGAACCGGATGGAACCGGATGAGAATAATGACACTTGTATGTTTTTGAAATCGGCTGTAAAATAAATCAGCTATTAGTGAAAGTGAGATGAACATCTTGTCCTTATGGGAGTTTTTTGTCGCAATTGTTTTAGGGATTGTGGAAGGATTGACGGAGTTTGCACCCGTATCCTCTACAGGTCATATGATTATTGTTGATGATGCGTGGCTAAAGTCAAAAGAGTTATTTTCGCAAGAGGTGGCGAATACCTTTAAAATTGTCATTCAGCTCGGGTCCATTTTAGCGGTGGTGATTTTGTTTAAACAACGGTTTGTCGACTTGCTTGGATTAGGGCGTCGCTCAGAGGGAGTGGGCGGACCGAAGCTAAAGCTTTCGCAAGTTATTATTGGCTTACTTCCTGCTGCTTTCTTAGGCTTTTTGTTTGAGGACTATATCGATACGTATCTTTTTTCCATTGAAACCGTCGTTATTGGGCTAATTGTCGGTGCCTTGCTGATGATTGCGGCCGATTATTTCTCGCCAAGGGAGCCGAAGGTGACCACTGTTGACCAAATCACGTACAAGCAGGCGTTCATGATTGGGCTCTTTCAATGCTTTGCCCTCTGGCCAGGGTTCTCCCGGTCAGGATCTACTATCTCTGGTGGCGTACTGTTAGGATTAAATCACCGCACTGCTGCAGATTTTACGTTCATTATGGCGGTACCGATTATGCTTGGAGCAAGTGGGCTCTCGCTGATAAAAAACTGGAGCTATTTCACGGCCGACGCCCTTCCTTTTTTCATTGTTGGCTTTGTCAGTGCCTTTATTGTGGCGCTCATCTCAATTCAATTTTTCCTACAGCTCATCAATCGCATTAAGCTTGTCCCGTTTGCGATCTACCGCATCGTGCTGGCAGCCGCGATTTACCTTTTTATTCTGTAATAGAAGAACGACACCCCTTTAAGCAGAAGCGGATGCTCTGTTTGGAGGGGTGTTTTTTTATTGCAGGTAAGAAAGGACGTAGGTAAAAATTGATAGACCCGAGCATCACGGCAATGAAGACGTTCACTACGAAGGAATTAGCAAAAAACTAAAGCTTGTAAAAAAGAGTTTTTGTTGATGAGAAATCCGAACGTCATGATCGTTGATGGATAGCATTCGCTTCGGAACTATACTTCGCTTTCCGCGGGCGGCTGGTGAGCCTCGTCGTGCTTACGTGTGGGGTCACACCCTTGCCTTTGCTCCCGCAGGAGTCTACGTCTATTTCCTCCGCTAAGGTTGTGCATTGTTCGCATATTCAATCATACACGTGCATTATGTGCCAGTCTCCAACTGTTAACGAATATTCGGAAACCGACACCTATAAAAAAATTTCAATGAGATAGGCTTCTTCCATAAGAGAGGATACGATGTTAAAGCTGTCTGGCTACAGGCGTCAGCAGCTTGAAGTCGCTTCAACTTCTCCTATGAAAACAAAAAAACGTCCAATCAGAGTCTGTAGTGCTTGTCGGGGCTGACCAAGGCGTCTGCAATTTTCTTCATCGTAAAAAATGCATAAAAAGGAAAGTTTAACTGAGAATAAAGGTAACTGGTAAAAAAGGGGGAGGCGTATGTTTTTTTGGAACAGGTATCTAAAAAAAGAGGACAACAAAAAAAATAACCAAAGCAGCCAAGAATCGTCTTCAGATACAGTGAAACGTTCCCTTCACCGACAGTTAAAAGAAAATCTTAATAACTTAAAACAAGAGCTTGGGAACAGCCCTGATATGATTATCCGTGAATTTGAGCTTGGAAACGACCAGCTTCAGGTGGCGATCGTCTATACGGATGGCTTAGCGGATAAGGAAATTGTCAACAATTTTGTGATGCGCTCGTTAATGTTTGAGGCGGCTGAGGAGACCTTTACAAACCTCAGCTCTCATAAAAGCATCTTTGAATTTATTAAAAATAATGCCCTAACAATTGGTGAAGTAAAAGTCATTAAGGAATGGAATGACCTTGTCTTAACGATCTTGTCAGGAGATACGGTGATTTTATTTGATGGCTTTGTGGAAGCAATAAGCGGCACGACAAAAGGAGGCGAAACAAGAGGGATTGAGGAGCCCTCTTCACAGGTCGTTATTCGTGGACCGAAGGATGGCTTTAGTGAGTCAATTGGGACAAATGTTTCCTTAATTCGCAGACGGATCAAAAATCCGAAGCTTCGATTGGAAATGATGCAAATTGGTGATGTGACGCAAACAGATGTGGCCGTGATGTACATTGATGGCGTGGCGAATGAGAAGATCGTCGATGAAGTGAGGAAAAGGCTGCGTGAAATCACCATTGATGGGGTGCTTGAGTCTGGATATATTGAAGAGTTAATTCAGGACCAGACCTTCACTCCATTTCCGACGGTATACAACACGGAACGACCTGATAGCGCTTCAGCGAATTTATTAGAGGGTCGCATCGTCATCATCGTAGATGGGACTCCCTTTGTCCTGATTGCACCGACGAACTTTTTTATGTTTTTACAGTCTTCTGAAGATTACTATCAGCGTTTTGATATTAGTATCGCCATACGCTTTCTACGGTATCTTGCTTTTTTTATCGCTTTGTTTGGCCCTTCTGTGTATATTGCGGTGACAACGTTTCATCAAGGGATGATTCCAACACCTCTTTTAATTAGCCTCGCCGCACAACGTGAAGGTGTACCCTTCCCTGCATTTGTTGAAGTGTTGTTAATGGAGATTAGCTTTGAGATTTTACGTGAAGCGGGAATTCGTATGCCACGAGCGATCGGGCAAGCCGTCTCGATCGTCGGGGGTCTTGTTTTAGGACAAGCGGCCGTAGAAGCGGGTCTTGTCTCTTCAGCGCTGGTGATCGTTGTGGCGATAACGGGGATTTCAAGCTTCGCGACACCGGCTTATAATATGGCCATTTCTGTCCGTTTGTTTCGGTTTATCATTATGATTTTTGCTGCAACATTTGGCTTTTACGGGATTGCCATTGTCACGTTAATGATTACGGCCCATTTATGCGCCTTGCGCTCCTTTGGCATTCCTTATATGGCGCCTCTTGCACCGTTTATTCTCTCTGACCAGAAGGATACCGTTTTACGTCTACCGATCTGGACCTTTCGTACACGGCCACGCTTGATTAACCAAAAAAATCTCGTGCGGAATGGAGAGAGAAAGCAGCCCTCTCCTTCCAAAGGAAAGAAGGGAAATCAAGATGAGAACTAAATTGTTCCTGCATATCGCTTTGCTTTTGCTCGTACCATTGCTGTTAACTGGCTGCTGGAATAAAAGAGAGCTAAACGAAATCGCAATTGTGATTGCTGTGGGGATCGATAAAGTTGCGGAGACAAATGATTTTCAGGTCACGTTTCAAGTAATGAATCCCACTGCCATTGCCTCAGGAGTAACAGGAGGAGAGGGAGGGAGTAATACCCCGATTACGACATATACCGAAACAGATAAAAGTATTTTCGAGGCAATTCGTAAAGTATCAAAAAAAGTTCCCCGGCAGCTTTATTTTTCACATATGCAAGTACTCGTCATAGGGGAGGAATTAGCAGAAGAAGGGATCAATGAAATCTTTGATTTTTTTGATCGGTCGTCACAAATCCGTCTGACGACAAAGGTTGTTGTGGCAAGAGAGACAGATGCAGCATCAATGCTGAAAATTCTTACACCGATTGATAAGGTTCCTGGTGAGAGCATGGCGAAAAAAATTGAAATCACAGAAAAAAGTTGGTCAGAAACGATCAACACGGAAATTTATGACGTGATCAAGGCAATGGTCAACATAGGAAGAGAACCAATCATAAGTGGGGCGAAAATTATTGGAAATCCAGCCGAAGGA
>NZ_ANNK01000021.1 GCF_000334155.1 Halalkalibacterium ligniniphilum
AGCGCTGGTGATCGTTGTGGCGATAACGGGGATTTCAAGCTTCGCGACACCGGCTTATAATATGGCCATTTCTGTCCGTTTGTTTCGGTTTATCATTATGATTTTTGCTGCAACATTTGGCTTTTACGGGATTGCCATTGTCACGTTAATGATTACGGCCCATTTATGCGCCTTGCGCTCCTTTGGCATTCCTTATATGGCGCCTCTTGCACCGTTTATTCTCTCTGACCAGAAGGATACCGTTTTACGTCTACCGATCTGGACCTTTCGTACACGGCCACGCTTGATTAACCAAAAAAATCTCGTGCGGAATGGAGAGAGAAAGCAGCCCTCTCCTTCCAAAGGAAAGAAGGGAAATCAAGATGAGAACTAAATTGTTCCTGCATATCGCTTTGCTTTTGCTCGTACCATTGCTGTTAACTGGCTGCTGGAATAAAAGAGAGCTAAACGAAATCGCAATTGTGATTGCTGTGGGGATCGATAAAGTTGCGGAGACAAATGATTTTCAGGTCACGTTTCAAGTAATGAATCCCACTGCCATTGCCTCAGGAGTAACAGGAGGAGAGGGAGGGAGTAATACCCCGATTACGACATATACCGAAACAGATAAAAGTATTTTCGAGGCAATTCGTAAAGTATCAAAAAAAGTTCCCCGGCAGCTTTATTTTTCACATATGCAAGTACTCGTCATAGGGGAGGAATTAGCAGAAGAAGGGATCAATGAAATCTTTGATTTTTTTGATCGGTCGTCACAAATCCGTCTGACGACAAAGGTTGTTGTGGCAAGAGAGACAGATGCAGCATCAATGCTGAAAATTCTTACACCGATTGATAAGGTTCCTGGTGAGAGCATGGCGAAAAAAATTGAAATCACAGAAAAAAGTTGGTCAGAAACGATCAACACGGAAATTTATGACGTGATCAAGGCAATGGTCAACATAGGAAGAGAACCAATCATAAGTGGGGCGAAAATTATTGGAAATCCAGCCGAAGGAGAGAATAAATCAAATTTGGAGCAGGCGGTGCCACAAGGCCTGATCGAGATAGATGGAGTCGCCCTTTTTAAAGAAGGAAAGCTAAAGCGTTGGGTGGAAGGGAATCAAATCCGTGGCATTGTTTGGGTTCAAGATAAAATGCAGGGCACGATTATGGCTGTTGATTGCAGGGAAAGTACGGATGCCATTGGCATTGAAGTTTTCCGTTCAAAAACGAACGTAACAGCTAAAGTACAAGGAGGAAAACCGAGCTTCGAAATCGAGGTGCGGCAAGAAGGAAGCATTGGCGAGGTAAGATGTCCCATCGATTTAACGAAGAAAGAGAGCATAACAAAAATAGAAGAGGATTGGAAAGAAGCGACCAAAAAAGAAATCGAAGAGGCCGTTAGTATCGCGCAGAGTGAACAAAGTGACATTTTAGGCTTTGGGGAGGTAGTAAAACGTCAATATCCGAAAGCATGGAAGGAATTGAAGAATGAATGGGACAAGAATTTTGCTGAAAGTCAGGTAGACGTGAAGGTCGATGCTTTTATTCGCCGTCCAGCCATGCGAACGAAGTCCTATTTGTCAGAAATAAAGAACGAAGGTGAACAAAAAGGTGGATAGGTAAAGCCATGAATCAAGAAAAAATTAGTGCAAAACAATTATTCGCCATGATCCTGCTATTTGAATTTGGAACAGCGCTTGTCATTCCCATCGGTTTTTCTGCAGAGCAAGGGGTTTGGCTTGCGATTTTATTTGCATTAATTGGGGGTGTTTTCCTCTTTCTTGTGTATGATTATTTTGTTCGCGCCTATCCAGGACTCCCGCTCAGTGGATATGCGCAAAAAATTTTAGGGAAGCCTATTGGCTGGGCATTGGCCTTAGTCTATATTCCTTTTTTTATTTACATTGCAGCACGAGACTTGCGAGAAGCTGGTGACCTATTGGCAACCTCCGAATATGACCTGACGCCACTTTTTATTCTGAATGCATTGATGGTCGTGGCGATCGTCTATGTTGTGCGAAAGGGTATAGAAGTATTAGCAAGAATGGCAGAGCTATACTTGATCGTGCTCGTGATTTTAGGTGTGTTAGGAAATGCATTTGTGATTTTTTCCGGGCTCATTGATCTAAAAAATCTCTCTCCTATTTTAGACAATGGCTGGAAACCGATTTTAACGGCAGCCTATCCCGATATTTTTATCTTTCCCTTTGGTGAAATGATTTGCTTTACAGTGATTTTGCCGTATTTACATCAACAGAGACAGAAAGCAAGAAAGACAGGGGTCCTTGCTCTTGTCGTGAGCGGCTTCATTTTAAGCTTGACCCACGCTGTGGAGATCTCGGTTCTCGGTTCGGATCTATATAGCCGCTCAACCTTCCCATTGTTTGTTACCATTAGCAAGGTGAACATTGCTAATTTTTTGCAGCGGCTTGATGCAATTGTGATTCTTTCGCTGATTATCGCCAACTTTTTTAAAACAGCCATTTATTGTTATGCGGCAATGGTTCTAACAGCTGATTTATTCAAGCTTGAAAAACCACAAAGGATTGGGCTGCCCATTGGAATCATCGTGCTCTTAATGTCGCTGATGATCGCAAGTAATTTGACGGAGCATTTTGAAGAGGGACGATTTATTATTACTTACATTTTCCCAGTTTTTTCAGTCGCGATTCCGCTCTTCCTGCTTGTTGTGGACGTGATACGTAAACGCTTTGGGCATAAGCCCTCCAAAGCAAGTGTTGAAAAGTAACGGATTATTTTTTCCTTGCTCGTGCTTGCTGTTTTTTCGTCATGCTGGCATAAATCGGTGGAAAAACCAAGCTTATGAGCAATAAAAACAAAAGAATGTACTCCGGTGCTGACATAACCCAAGTTGGATTTCTCATATTCCGAAGAGACATGGTCAGCTTCATTCCCATCAGTAAATCAATCGTGATAATGAGTGCAATCGTAAGTAGCAATAAAACGAAAAAAAGGACCAAGGATTTCATGAGCTGTGCTCCTCCTCTATGTTTCCGATTTTGTATATATGTGGCAAACATTCAGGTTGCGAAAAAAGAATGAACAAGACTAGTATGCCCGGGAAGCCTGAAGAATCAAGGCGCTTTATAACGAAAATAATGGATAAAGAAGGGAAGCAGTATTACAAAAACCATAACAGCAAATCTCCCACAGCTTCATCTAATCAAAAAATTCGTGAGAGAAGAAAAGGTAAAAAGCATCCAAAGATAGAGGCATAAGGGAAAGGGGAGTC
>NZ_ANNK01000022.1 GCF_000334155.1 Halalkalibacterium ligniniphilum
GGTGAAATGATTTGCTTTACAGTGATTTTGCCGTATTTACATCAACAGAGACAGAAAGCAAGAAAGACAGGGGTCCTTGCTCTTGTCGTGAGCGGCTTCATTTTAAGCTTGACCCACGCTGTGGAGATCTCGGTTCTCGGTTCGGATCTATATAGCCGCTCAACCTTCCCATTGTTTGTTACCATTAGCAAGGTGAACATTGCTAATTTTTTGCAGCGGCTTGATGCAATTGTGATTCTTTCGCTGATTATCGCCAACTTTTTTAAAACAGCCATTTATTGTTATGCGGCAATGGTTCTAACAGCTGATTTATTCAAGCTTGAAAAACCACAAAGGATTGGGCTGCCCATTGGAATCATCGTGCTCTTAATGTCGCTGATGATCGCAAGTAATTTGACGGAGCATTTTGAAGAGGGACGATTTATTATTACTTACATTTTCCCAGTTTTTTCAGTCGCGATTCCGCTCTTCCTGCTTGTTGTGGACGTGATACGTAAACGCTTTGGGCATAAGCCCTCCAAAGCAAGTGTTGAAAAGTAACGGATTATTTTTTCCTTGCTCGTGCTTGCTGTTTTTTCGTCATGCTGGCATAAATCGGTGGAAAAACCAAGCTTATGAGCAATAAAAACAAAAGAATGTACTCCGGTGCTGACATAACCCAAGTTGGATTTCTCATATTCCGAAGAGACATGGTCAGCTTCATTCCCATCAGTAAATCAATCGTGATAATGAGTGCAATCGTAAGTAGCAATAAAACGAAAAAAAGGACCAAGGATTTCATGAGCTGTGCTCCTCCTCTATGTTTCCGATTTTGTATATATGTGGCAAACATTCAGGTTGCGAAAAAAGAATGAACAAGACTAGTATGCCCGGGAAGCCTGAAGAATCAAGGCGCTTTATAACGAAAATAATGGATAAAGAAGGGAAGCAGTATTACAAAAACCATAACAGCAAATCTCCCACAGCTTCATCTAATCAAAAAATTCGTGAGAGAAGAAAAGGTAAAAAGCATCCAAAGATAGAGGCATAAGGGAAAGGGGAGTCCCTTAATCGATTGTTATTGAAAAGAAAATTGACATTCTTATGCAGACATTATAATATAGGTATAGGGGTAAGGGTATTATTAAGGTATAGAGGGGAAGAATAAAAGTGTTAAAAAAAATGATTCCTGCATTAGAGTGGATCACAAATTATAAAAAATCTGATTTAAGTGGGGATATGACGGCGGGATTAATTGTTGCCATTATGCTGATCCCCCAAGGCATGGCGTATGCGATGTTAGCTGGACTACCCCCAGTCATTGGATTATATGCCTCAACCGTGCCTTTAATCATTTATGCATTATTTGGAACATCACGGCAGCTGGCGGTTGGACCAGTTGCGATGGTCTCCTTGTTAGTTTTAACTGGTGTATCAACGATTGCAGAACCAGGAACAGACGAGTATCTATCACTCGTGTTATTGCTTATGCTAATGATCGGTCTCATTCAGTTTTTAATGGGTGTGTTACGTCTCGGATTTTTGGTTAATTTTTTATCCCATGCCGTGATTAGTGGGTTTACATCAGCTGCTGCGATTATGATTGGCTTAAGTCAGCTTAAGCATTTACTAGGTGTGAATTTAGAGGCAGATAAAGATGTGTTTAAAATCGTGTTAGAGTCAATGAGCAGAGTAACAGAAATCCAGCCCATTGCCTTTAGCATTGGTGTTGTTAGTATTCTTTTGTTAATCGTATTGAAAAAATATGTGCCGAAAGTGCCTGGTCCTCTTGTTGTTGTTGGATTGAGCATCTTGACGGTTTACGTTTTACAGCTGCAACAGGCAGGTGTGAAAATTGTGGGAGACGTTCCAAAAGGTCTTCCGTCATTATCCTTACCTCTTTTTAGTATTGAATCCGTTGTTGCATTGCTGCCCATTGCTTTGACGATTTCTTTTATCGGTTTTATGGAATCGATTGCGATGGCAAAGGCGATTGCTGCCAAAGAAAAATACAAGGTGGCACCAAATAAGGAATTGGTAGGTCTAGGCCTTGCCAATATTGGGGGCTCGTTTTTCTCAGGCTATCCAGTTACGGGTGGCTTTTCGCGCTCTGCTGTGAACTACCAGGCTGGAGCACGAACGCCGCTCGCTTCGATGATTACGGCGGTCCTTATTCTTTTCACATTGCTATTTTTTACAGGATTGTTTTATTATCTACCTAATGCAGTACTTGCCGCCATTATTATGGTAGCGGTATACAGCCTAATCGATCTGAAAGAAGCCAGACATTTATTTAAAATTAGAAGCATTGACGGCTGGACATGGGTTATTACCTTTATTGCCACACTCACAATTGGGATTGAGCAAGGCATTTTAATTGGGGTCGCCTTTTCTTTATTGGTTTTCATTGGGAGAAGTGCATATCCTCATGTAGCTGAGCTAGGCTATGTAAAAGAGAAAAACGTATTCCGAAACATTCATCGTTACCCAGAGGCACAAATCGATCCAGAAGTCATGATTTTTCGAATCGACGCCTCCCTCTATTTTGCAAATATGAATTTTTTAGAGGATACACTATGTAAGCGAGTAGTGGAAAAACCTCACGTCAAATGGGTTCTCCTAGATTTCTCAGGTGTGAATTCCATTGATGCGGTGGCGATCCATTCGTTAGAAGAAATCATGGAATCATGTGGAAAAGGGGACATTCACTTTCTTTTTGCTGGTGTAAAAGGTCCAGTCATGGATGTACTGAAAAAAGCAGGCTGGGAGACGAAATATGGCAACAAGCTGGAGCATGCATCCATTGAGCAAGCGTTGACGGCGATTGGGAAGTAGAGGAGAGTGAGACAATGCAAGAAGTAGAGTTGCGAAAAAACAATGAAGAATTTATTCAAAAAGTAAAAGATGAGGACCCTGCTTTTTTTGATGAGTTAAAAAAAGGGCAGTCACCAGAATTCTTCGTTTTGTCTTGTAGTGATTCCCGTGTCAGTCCTTCTGTCATCACACAAATGCCTTTAGGAAAGATGTTTGTTCACCGTAACATTGCAAACCAAGTAGCACTTGAGGATGAAAGCTTCTCAGCTAGCTTGTACTATGCGTTAAAGCATCTCAAGGTGAAAAAAATCATCATTAAAGGACATACAGATTGCGGGGGCGTCAAGGCCGCTTGGTTTGACAACGACGAAGAAGCATTACAAGGCTGGCTAGCCCATGTTCGAATAAGCCTACCTGATAACAACGAAGGACAAAATATCACCATCGATGAATTAACGAAAGTGAATGTCATAAAACAAGTGCAGCATTTAAAGGAGCATCCGATTTATAAAGCCTTTGGAAGGAATGTTGAAGTCATTGGCTGCTTGTTTCATGTAGAATCTGGAGAATTGGAAAGACTTTGAGTTCTTGTGGAGAGATGTAGTCAATATTTTGTATCAAGAGACGTTTTTTACTTGCTAATCTGACAGTGTAAAATCCAGTGAATAAGAAATGAATGAAGACTTTCACTGGACTTGGCGAAATCTTGCTTGTTGAAGGAGCTTAGATTGATGAGACAAACGGAAGAATCGAAATATATTCAACAGCACTTAGCAAATGAAAGAACGTATTTAGCTTGGATTCGAACGGCGATAGCCATTATTGGCGTTGGGTTTTTAGCAACAACCTTACATTTTAATACGCCTATGAATGAATACTTGAATAATACCCTTGCGATGCTTTTGAGTGTATTTTCTCTATTGCTTGGAATTCTAACAATCCTTTTAGCAACCTTTGTTTATTTTCGAAATCGGAAAACAATTAATACGCAAACCTTTCATTCGTCATTTAAAATGATTGTGTTTATGGCAACGGTGATTTTTGGTATTTTGCTGCTCTTTGCTGTTTACTATTTTTATACGATATAAGAGGATGCTGATTCAGAGTTGGGAAAGGGTCAGAGCTTCAGTTCAAGCTGACGAAGCAAAGAAGTCCTTGCCCCACTCGTTTCCATCCATGAGGGAAGAGCGAACCGCGCTTGCAAATTTTCTTTAGGATCATCGTTGACAGGATGAAGAACGTCATATATAATACCCCTATAGGTAATTTTGAGTTCTTTTTTTAGATTAATAATAATACCTATAGGTGTATATGTATAATGAGGGGGAGTATAGGTGATGAACGCAAATAAAGTATTAGATGCAAAAGGATTAGCGTGTCCGATGCCAATTGTCAAAACAAAAAAAGCGATGGAAGAGTTAGCTTCAGGTGAAATTTTAGAAATTCACGCGACTGATAAAGGAGCTAAGAACGATCTTTCTGCTTGGGCGACATCAGGAGGACACGAGCTAGTCAACAATACCGAGGAAGATGGTGTATTGAAGTTTTGGATTAAAAAGGGTTAAAAAATTTTAATCACCATAATACCTATATAGGTATTTAAAAAATAAGGAGTGAAACAACATGGCAGAAAAAAAGAAAACGACGATTATTCTTTTTAGCGGGGATTATGATAAGGCGATGGCAGCGTTTATTATTGCGAACGGAGCTGCAGCCTATGACCACGACGTAACGATTTTCTCAACCTTTTGGGGGCTGAATGCTTTTAGAAAGGATCAAGCTGTTCCGGTGAATAAAGGGTTTTTAGAGAAAATGTTTGCAAAAATGATGCCGCGGGGCGCAGATAAAATGGGACTATCAAAAATGCACTTTGCTGGTATGGGACCAAAAATGATTAAGCATGTGATCAAAAAACACAATGCCATGCCATTACCGGATTTAATTGATCTGGCAAAAGAGCAGGGTGTGAAGCTTGTTGCCTGTACGATGACAATGGATCTTCTTGGTCTTCAAAAAGAGGAATTAATTGATGGTTTGGAATACGCAGGAGTTGCTGCATACCTTGGAGACGCACAAGAAGGAAATGTTAACTTGTTTATTTAACGGCTAAAAACATTCCGCTGGCTCACACGCTATAGCGGCAATGACCTCTATAAGTTTATCAAACAAATAATTGGATGTTCAGGAGGGTGTTTGGATGAGTATTAAAGCAGATGTAGTAGTAGACGCAAAAGGGCTTGCATGCCCAATGCCGATTGTGAGAACAAAAAAAGCGATGGCTGAACTGGAGCCGGGAAAGGTCATGGAGGTTCAAGCAACAGATAAAGGCTCTACCGCTGATATTAAAGCCTGGTCTGAAAGCGCAGGGCATCAGTATTTAGGGACGATTGAAGAGGGTGATGCATTGAAGCATTATTTGCGCAAATCTTCTGGCGAGGACCAAGAAGAGAAGAAGCATCCTCATGTCGTTAATAATGAGGCATTGCAGGCGAAATTAGACGCCAAAGAAAGCATAACCGTGTTAGATGTGCGAGAATCTGCAGAGTTTGCTTTTAATCACATTCCAGGGGCGAAATCGATTCCTTTAGGCGAGCTTGAAGAAAGACAGCAAGAATTGAATGCTGAGGATACGATTTATGTTGTTTGCCGTACAGGAAGTCGAAGCGATCTTGCTGCACAGAAGCTAACTAATGCAGGCTTTAAAAATGTCGTCAATGTTGTACCGGGCATGAGCGAGTGGACAGGTTCTACAGAAGGAACAAATCGTTAACAATGGAGGGAATAGCGATCATTGCAAGCAACTGTCGACGGGATTGAAGTTGGCAAAGCGGCAACCTTTCTAGAATTCGCAAAGGATGCAGAGGTAACCTTGACCTTTAAATAAAAATTTTTAACGAAAATTATACTATGGGGGGTATAAGAAATGCCAGTAAAAGAAATGAGCGCACAAGAAGTCACAAAAAAAGTTTTTAATAAGGAAGCGTTATTTATTCTAGATGTCCGTAATGAAAGTGATTTTGCTGATTGGAAAATTGAAGGGGAGAACTTCGAATATTTTAATATCCCTTACTTTGAGTTACTTGACGGTGTCGAAGGGATCATGGATAAAATCCCAACAGATAAAGAGGTTTTAGTCGTTTGTGCGAAGGAAGGCTCGTCCGTCATGATAGCAGAAATGCTTTCAGACGAAGGGCTTTCAGTTGCCTACCTTAAAGGTGGAATGAAGGCTTGGAGTGAGCATTTAGAGCCTGTGAAGGTAGGAGAATTAAACGATGGTGGCCAGATGTATCAGTTTGTAAGGATTGGAAAAGGATGCTTGTCCTACATGGTTGTATCCAATGGTGAAGCGGCGATCATTGATGCCACAAGAATGACAGATGTCTATCTTGATTTTGCCAAAGAGCTCGGTGCGAAGATTACTCATGTGTTTGATACACATCTTCATGCTGACCACATTTCTGGTGGAAGAACCATTGCTGAACAAACAGGGGCTACGTATTGGTTACCACCGAAGGATGCTACAGAAGCGGTGTTTGACTACGAGCCATTAGAAGGTGGCAAAGACGTGATGATTGGGAAGTCGACGATTAACATTCATGCTTTGTATTCACCAGGTCATACGATCGGCTCCACTTCCTTTGTCGTCGATGAAAAATATCTTCTTTCAGGTGACATCCTGTTCATTGATTCGATTGGACGACCTGATTTAGCGGGGAAAGCAGAGGATTGGGTAGCGGATTTAAGAGAATCCCTATACTCCCGTTACCGTGAATTATCAAATGAGCTCACCGTTCTACCTGCCCACTTTATGATTGTAGCAGAATTAAATGACGATGGTAGCGTGGCTGAAAAGCTTGGAACGTTGTTTGAGCAAAACCACGGCTTGAACATTGAAGATGAAGAAGAGTTCCGAAAAATGGTGACAGAGAACTTACCACCACAACCAAATTCGTATCAAGAAATTCGTGAAACAAATATGGGTAAAATCAGCCCAGATGAAGAAAAGCAGCGTGAAATGGAAATTGGACCAAATCGTTGTGCCGTTCGATAAGGTTAGATTTGTTCCATATGCCAAAAATGAACCTATATTTAAGGAGTGATAAGCATGTCAATGAAGGCAGATAAAGTATTAGACGCAAAAGGATTAGCGTGTCCGATGCCAATCGTGAAAACAAAGAAAGCGATCACGGAGTTAGAACCGGGACAAATTTTAGAAATTCATGCGACAGATAAAGGGGCAAAAAATGATCTAGCAGCATGGGCCCAAGCTGGCGGTCATGAGTTATTGACAGATACTGAAGAAGCTGGCGTGCTAAAGTTTTGGATTAAAAAAGGGTAACAGAAAAAGGGAACCGTTGAGAATGATGACGGGTCCCTTTTCTTTTATGTCCTTGAAAACCCCTGGCTATGCCGGGAGTTCCAGAGAGCATCAAGCGTGGTAATAAAAAATCGGAAATTTGATGTAAGCGATTGCATTTTAAGGTATAATTGCTTGGGTGCTTTTGGGCATTAAAGTGTTGAGGGAGAACCATTTTCTAAAAAAAAGAAAAGAGAGATGGGGGAAATAGGATGAAAAAGAGAAAGCGATTGATGTTCATTCCTGCCGTGGCTTGTCTTTTATGGCTAACAGCCTGTGGAGGTACTGAAGAGGCAACGACTGAAGAGACGAACGCTGGGAATCAAGAGGCTGAGGAAGCAGCGGCAGAAGAGGCGGAAGAAACAGGGACAGAAGCTGGAGAGGTGATTACCATTAAGGTTGGTCATATTGCTCCACCGGGAGAAGCATACTCCCTTGGGTTTAAGGAATATGCTGAGGCTGTTGAAGAAGCGACAGATGGACAAGTTCAATTTGATATTTATGGAAATGGAACGTTAGGTGGCGAACGAGAGCTACTAGAAGGCGTCCAATTAGGCACGTTAGATATGAGTGTCATTACAACAGGTGTGGTGACAAATTTTGTCCCTGATGTGACCGTCATTGAATTCCCGTTTTTATTTAGAGATTTAGACCATGTATATAAAACATTAGATGGTGAGATTGGTCAGGAGTTATTAGACAAGATGTCGGAGGTCAACCTGAAAGGCATTGCTTTTTGGGAAAATGGACAACGCCACTTTGCGAATAGCAAACAGCCGATCAAAACACCTGAAGATTTAAATGGACTAAGAATGCGAACAATTGAGAGTGAGTTAATGCTCGATACATATAGTGCATTAGGGACGAACGCGACTCCGATGGCGTTTCCAGAAGTATACGGAGGACTGCAGCAAGGCGTAATTGATGGCTCTGATTTCTCCTATGGTGTCATTTGGAGCACGAATGTCTATGAGCAAACGAAATATTTTTCTGAGGCAGGCCTTTATTATTCCTCTGCCACACTTTTGATCAATGAAGAGCTGTACGAAGCATTGCCTGAGGACATTCAGAAGGTGATCCTCGATCTTGGGAAAGAGTATGCTCAAATTCAACGAGGCATCTCTCAAGAATTAGAGGCAGAACAAAAGCAAGGCTTACTTGATAACGGTGTTGAGATTATCGAGGCGGATGAGCTCGATCTCGACGCATTCCGTGAGAAAGTTCAGCCAGTCTATGAAAAATATGAAGAGCAATATGGCGAATACATTGAGCGAATTCAAAATGTGCAATAGATAGAATGAACAGGGCTGTTCCGTAAGCTGTCAAAGACTTATGGACAGCCTTTTTGAAAAGGTA
>NZ_ANNK01000023.1 GCF_000334155.1 Halalkalibacterium ligniniphilum
CGAACGCTGGGAATCAAGAGGCTGAGGAAGCAGCGGCAGAAGAGGCGGAAGAAACAGGGACAGAAGCTGGAGAGGTGATTACCATTAAGGTTGGTCATATTGCTCCACCGGGAGAAGCATACTCCCTTGGGTTTAAGGAATATGCTGAGGCTGTTGAAGAAGCGACAGATGGACAAGTTCAATTTGATATTTATGGAAATGGAACGTTAGGTGGCGAACGAGAGCTACTAGAAGGCGTCCAATTAGGCACGTTAGATATGAGTGTCATTACAACAGGTGTGGTGACAAATTTTGTCCCTGATGTGACCGTCATTGAATTCCCGTTTTTATTTAGAGATTTAGACCATGTATATAAAACATTAGATGGTGAGATTGGTCAGGAGTTATTAGACAAGATGTCGGAGGTCAACCTGAAAGGCATTGCTTTTTGGGAAAATGGACAACGCCACTTTGCGAATAGCAAACAGCCGATCAAAACACCTGAAGATTTAAATGGACTAAGAATGCGAACAATTGAGAGTGAGTTAATGCTCGATACATATAGTGCATTAGGGACGAACGCGACTCCGATGGCGTTTCCAGAAGTATACGGAGGACTGCAGCAAGGCGTAATTGATGGCTCTGATTTCTCCTATGGTGTCATTTGGAGCACGAATGTCTATGAGCAAACGAAATATTTTTCTGAGGCAGGCCTTTATTATTCCTCTGCCACACTTTTGATCAATGAAGAGCTGTACGAAGCATTGCCTGAGGACATTCAGAAGGTGATCCTCGATCTTGGGAAAGAGTATGCTCAAATTCAACGAGGCATCTCTCAAGAATTAGAGGCAGAACAAAAGCAAGGCTTACTTGATAACGGTGTTGAGATTATCGAGGCGGATGAGCTCGATCTCGACGCATTCCGTGAGAAAGTTCAGCCAGTCTATGAAAAATATGAAGAGCAATATGGCGAATACATTGAGCGAATTCAAAATGTGCAATAGATAGAATGAACAGGGCTGTTCCGTAAGCTGTCAAAGACTTATGGACAGCCTTTTTGAAAAGGTAGGAAAGGATACAATCGATGGTGTCTAGCTCTAGCTGTAGCGCTTATCAAGGCGCTTGTGCAATAATTCGTAAATGCTTGACATTATACCTATTAGGGTATATTATACCTATATAGGTATTTTAGTTGTGAAATCTTAAAGGAGGCTTTTTGATGCAGGAGGAGAGAAAGGAGCAGGCCTGTCACACAGGTCAGTGAGGTCCTGCGACAAGGAATGCATCGGTCGCAAAGGAAGGAAAGAAAGCGCATCCTCCTATATGACCGGCTGTGTACCTTTGGTTCCTGGTAGGAGCTGTTTTCGTTATCTATAACATTGTTTTGTTTGTTCACTAATCAGTATAAATATCATAATGAGTTTCTAAACGAATAACGAATAAAAAAGCTTTCACTATTAAGGACTTGGTGATAAGCCGAGTTTTTCTAAAAGAGGTAAAAAGAAACTGTATAAGAGGTTGCTGATGATAGGAAGGAGAGGCTGGGGCATAACGAACGTGTATGATTGAACATGCGAACAATGCACAACCTTAGCGGAGGAAATAGACGTAGACTCCTGCGGGATCAAAGGCAAGGGTGAGACCCCACAGTGCCTAAGCACGAGGAGGCTCACCAGCCGCCCGCGGAAAGCGAAGTATTTTCCGAAGCGAAGGCTATGCAGCAACGATCATGACGTTCGGATTTCTCATCAATAGCCTCTTTTCTTACACGTTAAGCAAGGCTAAATTTTTTAACATGGAAGCGTATCGACGTCGTTAAAAATTTGAAGGCTCAAGGATAACGGCAGCGAAGGCTTTCGCTCTGGCCAAGTTTTGTTTAAGCAGGAGGTGAGTGGTGGATGGATGACGTTTGGATCGTTGGACCCTTGATCATTAAGCAATCGATGTTGTTGGTCATGGGGATGATTGTGGTTAGTCTTTTTTTAAGCAAGCAGCTTTTTTATGAAGAGCTTTCCGAGCAAAAAAAGCTCCAGGATAGCTATTGGAACGGCATGCTCTACTTTTTTGTTATCTTTCAATTTTCCACACTGCTTTTTTACCCGACGATTACGATTCGTGATCCGTTTGCCGTGATGGCGATGCCGAGCTCGTCGCTGGAATGGATGCTTGCCTGGCTTGTTGTTGCTCTTTATTTCTTTTGGGTTAGCTGGAAGAGAGGCTTAAACCGCGAATTTCTGTTTCTCTACTTTTTTGTTAGCTACCTTGTGGTTGAAACGGTCTATTTGGCCTTTCATCCGTTTATCGACTACCGGCTGAGTGTCGATGTTCCATACTATGGGGGGCATCCGGTTAGTCTCTATCAGATGCTCGTGACTGTGCTCATTCTAGTCGTTTTTATGTGGCAAAAGCAAAGAAAAATGGACGTGCCACTCATCTTAGGGCGGGTTCTTGTCATGTACGGCGGAAGCTTCGGAATCCTCTCCCTTCTATTTGAACCACGGATGATGGGGATGGCGGTGCCAGCCTGGTTTTATTTCTTGCTCCTATTTGCAGGCTTTGCCACAACGACAATGATGCTAAAGCGCAAAGAGAACCAGGAGGTGAGCAAGTGAGAGGATGGGGAGTGATTGCCTTTCTTGCCATCTTAGTCGGCTGGTCAGCGCTCACAATGAATGAGGATAAGG
>NZ_ANNK01000024.1 GCF_000334155.1 Halalkalibacterium ligniniphilum
CCTGCGGGATCAAAGGCAAGGGTGAGACCCCACAGTGCCTAAGCACGAGGAGGCTCACCAGCCGCCCGCGGAAAGCGAAGTATTTTCCGAAGCGAAGGCTATGCAGCAACGATCATGACGTTCGGATTTCTCATCAATAGCCTCTTTTCTTACACGTTAAGCAAGGCTAAATTTTTTAACATGGAAGCGTATCGACGTCGTTAAAAATTTGAAGGCTCAAGGATAACGGCAGCGAAGGCTTTCGCTCTGGCCAAGTTTTGTTTAAGCAGGAGGTGAGTGGTGGATGGATGACGTTTGGATCGTTGGACCCTTGATCATTAAGCAATCGATGTTGTTGGTCATGGGGATGATTGTGGTTAGTCTTTTTTTAAGCAAGCAGCTTTTTTATGAAGAGCTTTCCGAGCAAAAAAAGCTCCAGGATAGCTATTGGAACGGCATGCTCTACTTTTTTGTTATCTTTCAATTTTCCACACTGCTTTTTTACCCGACGATTACGATTCGTGATCCGTTTGCCGTGATGGCGATGCCGAGCTCGTCGCTGGAATGGATGCTTGCCTGGCTTGTTGTTGCTCTTTATTTCTTTTGGGTTAGCTGGAAGAGAGGCTTAAACCGCGAATTTCTGTTTCTCTACTTTTTTGTTAGCTACCTTGTGGTTGAAACGGTCTATTTGGCCTTTCATCCGTTTATCGACTACCGGCTGAGTGTCGATGTTCCATACTATGGGGGGCATCCGGTTAGTCTCTATCAGATGCTCGTGACTGTGCTCATTCTAGTCGTTTTTATGTGGCAAAAGCAAAGAAAAATGGACGTGCCACTCATCTTAGGGCGGGTTCTTGTCATGTACGGCGGAAGCTTCGGAATCCTCTCCCTTCTATTTGAACCACGGATGATGGGGATGGCGGTGCCAGCCTGGTTTTATTTCTTGCTCCTATTTGCAGGCTTTGCCACAACGACAATGATGCTAAAGCGCAAAGAGAACCAGGAGGTGAGCAAGTGAGAGGATGGGGAGTGATTGCCTTTCTTGCCATCTTAGTCGGCTGGTCAGCGCTCACAATGAATGAGGATAAGGAAATGACGAGAAGCGGAGAAAGCCAAACAGCTACAGGCATTGCTGTGGGACAGAAAGCACCTGATTTTACACTACAAGCCTTAGATGGTACCTCAGCCTCCTTGTCTGATTTCCGTAGTCAGCCTGTGATGATTAATTTTTGGGCAACGTGGTGTCCGCCGTGTCGTGCGGAAATGCCAGATATGGAAAGATTCTATCAAAATCATGAGGTTGAAGTGCTAGCGGTGAATCTCACAACAACCGAATATTCAAAGGGTGAGGTGCAGCAATTTGTGGCGGAAATAGGGGTAAGCTTTCCGATTCTCCTTGATGAAGCAAATGAGGTCGCCTCACTGTACCAGATTCAACCATTGCCAACCTCATTGTTTATTGATAGAGAAGGTGTCATTCGCCATATCAATGTCGGTCCAATGAATGAAGAAATGATGATTCGCGTTCTAGATCAGATGGAATTTTAATAGAATAAGAGAGAAGGGGAGGGGTATGCTCAATGAGTGAAAAACGTTTTAGCTATCAAAAGGCTGAGGTTCTTTTGGATAAAAAAAGACTTCAATATATGACACCAACGCAGGCAGCCTTTTTGCTGAATGTGCAAGAGTCTGATGAGGTGCTCGATATCGGAGCAGGGAATGGTTTTTTCACCTTGGAATTTGCAAAAATGGCAAAGCATGTGGATGCCGTAGACGTTCAGCAAGAAATGCTAGCCTTACTAGCCCAAAGAGCGAAAGAAGAAGGGGTGACCAATTTGAGCTGTCACCATTTATCGGCAACGAATCTCGCGCTCGAAAAACGATACGATAAAATGTTTACAAGCTTTGTTTATCATGAGGTGGACGACCTTTCACTCGCTTTACAGCAAGCAAGAGAACGATTAAAAAATGGAGGCAGCTTTCTGGTCATCGAATGGGATACCATCGAGACAGAAATAGGTCCGCCACTTCACCACCGGATTTCCTATGAAGAAATGGGATCACTTCTATCAAAGGAAGAATACATGATCAAAGATTTCGGTAAAAATGACGGGATCTATTATTATTTAGTCGAGTAAAAGAAGGGGAAATGCATCATGGAATATACACCAGAAATGAAAAATCGCTTAAAACGAGTCGAAGGACAAATACGTGGTATTCTTCGCTTAATGGAAGAAGAACAGGATTGCAAAGCGGTGATCACACAAATGTCTGCTGCCCGCTCAGCTCTTGATCGAGCGATGGCGTATACAATTGCAAAAAATATGCAGCATTGTCTCATTGAACAAATGGAAAAGGGCGAAGATACAGATGAAGTTGTGGAGGAAGCGATTAAGCTTCTCGTAAAAAGTCGTTAAAAAGGGGTACCGATTTTCGGTGCCTTTTTGCAAAGGATGAATGGGGATAAAAAGTGTTGACAGCAGCACTTTTTGTTTATAATATAGATATAGGGGTATAGGTATATAGCAGGGGCTTTTAACGAGCTCAATCTAAGGAATGGCTTAAAAAGCTGAATCAAGATGATGACCTGCTTGTGATCGGTCGAGCAGCAGCTCGTAGACAAACCTAACATTCCTGTTAAATAAATGTTTAATTAAAGATGGAAAATTGGTTGAACGATAGGTGCACTGGAATCGAGAAAGCCCTCAGTATGTTTTTCGTATACAAACGGGTTATAATGATAGGAAGAACTTGCCTGTGCGCTGTCCGATGAAAGGTAGAAGCCTTCAAAAAGATGATCTCTATTGATGGAATTGAATTTGCTGAGGCAGCGACGATTTTAACAGAGGCAGAAGAGGGAAATGTCAACTTGGTTATCTAATGATAGGAGAGTTTTCTTCTAAAAATATGTTAAAGGATGTCATACAATGAAGGCTTGGTTAAGCAGCATCCTCATTATTTTAGTGATAGGAGCGGGATTTATGGTTTTTAATACGTCAAGCGATATTCAAGAAATATCAACCGAAGAGCTAGAAGCAAAAATGGAAGCAGACAAGGAAGCGGTCTACATTGATGTCCGTGAAATGGATGAATTTGCGGCAGGGCATATTGAAGGAATGACCAACATGCCTCTTAGTGCATTTGCGAACGAATACACAGAGCTGCCGAAGGACAAGGAGATTGTCTTGATTTGCCGAAGTGGCAACCGCAGCATGCAAGCAGCTACTTTTCTCCAAGAGCAAGGCTATAAGAACATCACAAATGTGAGCGGCGGCATGCTCGCATGGGGTGGCCCTGTCATAACCAATTAATCGTCTCTAGGCTAACGATGTTTTGCTTGAATAAAAGGGAATGGCTTACGTAACATTAAGGGAGTGATAACGATGATAAGAACACCATGAGTGGCCACAGCTGAAGTTGTGTACAACTCAAACGACCATCGTATCATTACAAATGCCTATCAGCTAAAGCCTTTCACAAGGAGGTCTGTCGTCTTAAGCTTCGATGATGGACCGAGCAAGCGTTTACCGCAAATTCTTGATGTTTTGGCGAAGGAAAACGCAGTGGCGATGTTTTTTTGGCAATCACGTTTGCTTCATCCTCAAAGAGAGTGGCAGCAAGCACTCAAGGGTGGTCATGTGATCGGCTCACATTCACACAAGCATCCAAATTTTGTCTCACTCGAGCCTTGGCAGCAAGAGAAGGAATTAACAACGAGTGTACGAGTGCTTGAGACCATAACGAAGCAGCCAATCCGCTATTTTCGGCCGCCATTTGGGCAGTTTAATGAGACAACATTGAACGTCGCTTCAAGGTTAGGCTTGGTGACAGTCATGTGGGACATTGCTTCGTTTGATTGGGCTTTAAAACAAAAGCCAGAGCAAATGGTATCCAATGTGATGACCCATATTCAGGACGGCTCCATTATCCTTCTCCATGAGCTGGAACAGACCGTTCAAGTTCTGCCAACGCTTATTCGCAGGATCAAAGAGCAAGGCTATCATTTCACAACGCTTTGATTGAAAATCTTTTACTTTAAAAAGGAGTTGATTGGATGTTTCATTACACAGTGGAAACGAATAAAGCACCTGAAGAGGCCATTGCAGCTTTAGAGGAAACGTTAAAGGAAGAGAAGTTTGGGGTCCTTTGGCAGTTCAACATTAAAGACAAGCTTCAGGAAAAGGGCTTAGATTTTAATCAATCGTACCACGTTCTTGAAGTGTGTAATCCTCATGAGGCGGAACGGGTTCTGACTCGAAATCAAATGGTTGGCTATTTCCTGCCTTGTAAAATTGTCGTCTACGATGATAAGGGACAAACAAAAATAGGAATGCCGAAGCCAACTGCTTTAATTGAAATGGTAGAGGATGAAGAGCTAAAAGGGATTGCAGCTGACATTGAAAACCGATTGATGGCATGTATCGATAAAAGTGTGTAACTGCGAAAAGAAGATCAAAATAAGAGGCACGTAAGATCCATGTACGGATTTTACGTGTTTTTTTGTAGGTTAGGTTCCTTTATCTGTGAAGAAAGATACGTTTGTAGGGTAAGTGGACGGGGGATTCGCTATGTACAGAAAATATGGATCATTGACAGTCGTGTTGACGACATAAGCGATCCTGAGTCCAGATTGGTTAAAATCATTCCATGTCTGTTAGGAGAACGATGAGACTGTGGACAAGGGGCGGTGCTTCCGTTCTAGATGAGGAAACGATGAAGCGCACTTCCGCTCGCACCACCTTATTGAAATGGTGCAGAGAATGACCTAATGAACGCGCTTTATCTTGTGGGAAGAGTGAGCCGCTCATGGGGATTTGGCGGGAAAACAGCATGACCTAGAGTCTCCTGCTAATTTTGTGTAAGGAGTTTGGTGCAAATTTCCACCTTCATCTTCATCATTTCTACATATCTATTCAGTAGGATGAGCATGAGGAATAGTTGTCCAATTTACCATTGCAAGGAGGAAAAGAGATTGAAAAAATTATACGGAATGATGGTTACCTTTGCGTTGACCTTCGTCATCGCAGGCTGTGTGAACAATGTCGACCATTCTGTGATGGATCACAATACAAGCAAGCAAACAGAACAAAATCAGGAAATAGCCGCAACGGTAGATGGCAAAAAGGTTTTTAACCTTGACGTTACTGAAGCCCATTGGATGTTTAATGATGAAATCATGACAGATGCTTGGACGTATAATGGAACCATGCCTGGAGAGGAAATTCGAGTACAAGAGGGCGATACGGTTGTATTGAATGTACAAAATTTACTTGATGTACCAACAGCCATTCACTTACATGGCTTCCCTGTCCCCCATGAAATGGATGGGGTTCCTGGTGTTACGCAAAACGCGATTATGCCTGGTGAATCGTTTACGTATGAGTATGAAGCAACTGTACCAGGCACCTATTGGTATCATTCCCATCAAGATGGCGCGACACAAGTTGATAAAGGGCTATATGGGGTATTCATCGTTGAGCCTGCGAACCAAAAACCCTATGATATAGATGAAGTGATTGTTATTGATGAACACTCTACGATGGATATGAATATGGGCGGCATGGACCACGGAAATATGGACATGGGAAATATGAATATGGGCGGCATGGATCATGGAAGGATGAATGGTGAGGGAGGCATGGGTCATGCACAAATGATGAATCAAATGTATGACACGATGATTATTAATGGAAAAGCCTCTCCGCAAATTGAAGCCATGAGTGTAACAGAAGGAGACAAAGTAAAGCTGCGCTTTGTGAATGCAGGGCTGTTTACCCAAGTTGTATCCATTCCAGGCCATTCTTTCAAAATCACTCATTACGACGGGCAGCCTGTAAATGAACCAGAGATATTAAATGATACGGCCTTTCGCATCGCTCCGGCTGAACGCTATGAAGTAGAATTTGAGATGAATAACCCTGGAGCATGGGGAATTCAAGTATTTGCGGAAGAAAATCAAGAAAGGCTCAACACACTCATCCCAATCGTTTATGACGGTTATGAAGAAGAGGAGCTGCAAGCCGCTGAAGCGATCTCTTCGTTTTTGGACTTAACCACCTATGGAGAGTCACAAGAGCTTGAGCTTGGTGAGATAACAAAGGAATATGATATGCTTCTTGGAACAGATGACGGTGAGATGAGCTTTACGATTAACGGCAAGCAATTCCCAGACCATGAAATCTATGAAGTCGAAGAGGGAGATGTCGTCAAGGTTACGATCGTAAATGATACGGGTGTCGATCATCCTATGCATTTGCATGGCGAATTTTTCAACGTTGTCTCAAAGAACGGAAATCCGATTGCAGGCTCGCCTGTGTTAAAGGATACGTTAAATGTGAGACCTGGGGAAACCTATGAAATTGTATTTGAAGCAAAAAATCCTGGAAACTGGTTATTCCATTGCCATGAATTTCACCATGCAAGCGGCGGGATGGTTGCAGAGGTTCAATACCAAGGCTTTGAACCAGCCTTTACACCAGACCCTAATATTCCAAATATTCCAGAGTAATGAACATTATAAAGAGGCTGGGACATAACGAACGTGTATGATTGAAAATGTGAAATGCATAACCTTAGCGAAGTATAATTCCTAAGCGAATGCTATGCAGCAACGATCATGACGTTCCGATTTTTCATCAATCAAAACTCTTTTGTCCCAGACTCTTGCTTTTATTCATTTATGTAGCTAAAAATCGATCCGTAAGCATGTGCAAAATATCGTGAAAAATAGTATACTTATCCTAAATTGAAAAAGGCAAACCTAGTTAAAGCTAGGGACGCAAAGCTAAAGGGGCTAAGGTTTTCTAAAACTATGCCAGCCAGTTGCCGTATAATAAGGAGTTCTTTTTAACGCATCCTTTTTTACGGGTGTGTTTTATTTTTCTGCGGAAAAGGGGCAGAGCTTACAGTGGATGAGGCAGCAAGTAGCGACTCGCTCGCACCCCTTCAAGAGCACCGCGTAGCGTTTACCCTACGAACTCGCTTTTCAACCCATGTGTGAGAGCAATCTACTCGTGTAGGTTTTAATGGCAACCGTAGAGGCATTTTAATAAAATTGAGGATACGGTGGTAGATATATGTTTGTGCATTTAAAAAAAGAAGATTTTAAGCGATTAGAGGCTGTGTTAACGGTCAATAAAATTGAAGAAGATCTATTAACCATCTCAATCAAAGCTGATGAATGCGACATTGATTTACGCAACGGATCAGAAGGGATGCTTGTCGTGAACCTGCACTGCAAGGGCATGACAAAAATTCGCAGCAAGGCTTTGTTTGAGCTGCTAGAGGATATTGCTAAGGAAAAGGGTTTTTCTGGCATTGAATTTCCTCAAGTTCGAGCAAAAAATCTCATTGAAGAGCTAAAAGTCAGACTGTATGTGAACAAATATGGCTTAAATGAAGCACCTAATAAAGAAGGGTACTATGTGTACTATTTTTAGGAAGAAGGGTCAGAATTTTTAGGCTGGCTTTATAGGTTCTTTTCTTTTTAGCCTTATCTAAATCGATTCCCAAAGTGTATAAAAATAGTAGATTTCTATTAATGTGCTTTCTTGATCACGACCTTCTATACTTCCTTTTATTCTCGAAAGGGATCCGTTAATTTCAAACATAATTTCCCGATCGACGCTGAATTGAATACGCTTTGATATGCTCTCCCAAGCTTTTTCGGCTTTTTTCTGTGTCTGTGATGCTTGCCCCCATTCTTGATTTTTTATATGGCTTTCTAATGCTTGGATGGATTCTTGCAAACGATCATCTTCACTGAATGGTTCCTTTAGCCAACCGGTACTTACAAGTAACGCAGAGCTTAGAGCGATAAAAAGTGTTGGGACAAGAATTAGTAATAGCTTCCGCAAGGTCTTCACCATCTTTATGTATATTTTTTATTAATACGGTCCTTCATAATCACTAATGTTATTTTCTTTTCCCACATGATCCTCAAATTTATCAACATAAAGGGTATCATTCGGCAGGATTGCCACGTAAGAAACCTCTTTTAGATCTTCAATTCCTCTTGCTTTTAACTGGAGGTCAAGCCATTCTCTTGTCTTACCACGCTGCTTCAGGTTTTGCTCAAGGATTATCCCGTCAACGATAATTTCCGTTGTTAGTTTTGCAGGTGTCATAGGAAGACGGAGGTCTTTTCTTTTCACGGCTTGGTAATCGGATTTCGGCAGGATTGAAAAGGTGCCATTCGGTTCCAATAGTGCCACTTCTATTTCAGTCGGATCAAAGATATTTTTGCCGCGTAATTGCATCATGAGCTGAGCCTTTGTTATCCGTGCTTTACTTAAATTGCTTTCAAGAATTTTCCCGTTTTGCATGACCACGACAGGCTCTGAGTCGATCACTTTCGAGAGGTAGCGATTTTTTATATCGACAATTTGAAAAGCTAAGGTTAACAGGATGAAAATCGTTAAGGCGAGCCAGTGTACAAGCACGGTTGAAGAGATGTCAGTTGCCATGGTAGCAGCGATCGAACCAATTGTAATGCCATTAATATAGTCAAACATCGTCAAGTTTCCGAGCTGCTGCTTTCCGATGATGCGTGTATAAATTAAGATCGTAAAAAATGTAATGATTGCCCTGACAATGACAACAAGAGGTTCATTCATCATCTGACCATGCCCCCTTTTCACAGAGTGAATATAGCTTTCGATAGTTTGCCAAAAGCTGCCTGATTCTATGTAGGGAAGATCATGCAGCTTGTATGCTTAAGGAAAGAAAGTCAGTAAAAAACAATCTATAACGGTGCATTTTTTATAAAAATAATTATAACAAAATGAAAGAAATTGAATCAAAAGGAGAACGATATGGACTTGAAAACCGAATTGAACTTGAAAGGAAGGAACTTTACGTGGATCTGAAGCTAGGACAATTTCTTTATGAAAATGAAGAAGCCGTTCTTTTTTTGGATTTCTTCTGCAATGAAAAGAAGCGGACACAGGTTCCTTTATATATGAAAAAAGATACGTTTGTAGGGTAGAAGTGGACAGAGGAGTCGCTATTTGCAGAAAATATGGATCATTGCCAGTCGTGTTGACGAAATAAGCGCCCCTGAGTCCGGATTGGTTAAAAGCAAGTGAGCTTTTTCGCAAATAGAGGATTCCATGTCTGTTTGAAAAAGCAAGGAGAATTTTTTGGGGGACAAAAAATTTCAAATGGGGAATTCAAACGTTGAAAAGCGATGAAGCGTTTGGTACTGACTTGACCGATAAGCGATCATACTTTCAACGAATACACGACAGGGATGTGTGTAAAAACGGCCTAACGGATTCCCATTGCCTAAGCTTATAAGTGCGTGCCCTCTCTTTTCCGCTTGCTACGCTTAGCTAGCCTCGATTATTGATAATGCAAGAATAGTAGAGAGGGCTCTCTTTTTAGGTTGTTTGGCAGGAGTGAGAATAACCTGAACAATCAGCTTTTCCGCCCTTTCATAAAGAAAGGGGGAAAAACAAAGACTTGTTTTTTCTTGTCGGCATGCTTTTCTATTTCTCTGTGATGATTTCAAAGCGATCAACGTGGATGCGGTTGGCGCTGGCATAGGTATTTGCCTCGCCTGTCACTTCAATGGTGATCGTATGAAGTCCGTCCTCAAGATTCGTCTGCTCAAATAACAGATCCTGGAATTTTACCTCTCGACTATAGGTGTCCACTGTGTCAACAAGCTCTCCGTCGAGGTATACATGGGCAATCCCTTGCGTTTCGGCACTATATCCGTACCAGCGGATGCCAGTTCCTTCAAAGTGGAGGGTCACACTCGCTCCTTCATTATTTGAGAAAAACGCTTGGCTATCGGAGTGACGGTCTACATTGCTTTCAAACCAGCTTAACGAATAGGAGAGAGCCTGATCATCGGCTCGCACCGCTCCCTCATCCCGGGCGATAGCGATCACCTCGATGGAGCGAATCGCCACAACATCGCCGTCTTCATTATGTCCAGTAAGTGTTGCTGTACCAGGTGCGATCCCTTCAACGGTCCCTTCATCGCTCACCGTTGCCACATTTGCGTCGCTCGTTTGCCAACGGATGACTTCAGGGGCGCGAACGGTCGTCAACTCTCCCACCTCAAGTGTTACAGCCTCCTGATCGATCTGCTCAACGGCAAAGGTGAGGGTGAGGAGCTTTTGTCCATTTTCAGCGGTAAAATGAACGGTTGCCTCTCCTTCATTGCGGAGGGTGACGCGACCCTGCTCATCGATTTCAGCAACAGAAGCATCAGAGGTTTCCACGTTCACGTCAGCATGACCTGCAAAGGCAAAGGCCATTGGAGTGTCGGTCACATAGGTGCCGCTCCAGCCCTCCTCTAGGCTAGAGGCATCAACACCAGCAATCGACCAGTCCTCCTCTCCAATTTCTTCAATCGTCATGGTCGCTGTGCCTGAAAGTCCAAAATGATTCAACAGGTGTGCGCGCACATAATGGGGCCGTGCTCCAGCAAAGCGGCGCATCACGCTAATTTCTTCTTCCCATTTCTCAAAGGATTCAGGGGCACCCCAGCGTTCAATATGCTTATCCATTTCAGGTGCGATTACAGCGGCCATTTCTTCAATTGTTTCATTGACGTGACTTGGTGCAAACGCCGTGTTGATGGCGTGAGCAAAGCGAATCACAAATTCATCCTTGAACGCCTCATTGGTTAAGAGGGTTCGTAGGAGGAAGGTGGACCAATCAGGGTTTGGCCACGAGTCGCCTCCTGCTTCTGTTGCCATTTGCAGCGTATCATGGGCAACGGTTCCTGGTGCGAGCGGTAAATCAAAGCCGAAATCCATATCAAAGACCGCCCAACGCCATTTCCCATTTGGTCGCTCCCGCCAGAAAACGTTGTTGTTTCCAGGCCAGTCTGTATTTCGTACGTAAATTTGTGCGATGTTATAGTCGATGAAATTGGAAAGATCGATCCGTTCACTTACATACTGGTAATGCTCTTGGTCGGTTACTCCGTTTTCCTTCATATAATCAAGGAGCTCAAGATAATCGTGATTGGACCCTTCCACGACCGTTGCATTCCCGTCTAACAAATCAAGAGCGTCGCCTTTCACATCATGGGCAAGCTCAAAATAATGACGGTCATACCGCTCCCGGAAGTTGTAAATGCCCCAATAGTCGCCATTGATATAGAGAGAGGCAGGCTGGTAAAGCTGGGTCTCTACATCAAAGTCACGAATCAATTCCTGAAGCATGGCGTCACGGAAGAGGGTGTTATTCCAGTCGTTTCCTGAGTTTCTTAAAAGCAGTCGGTTAAACACATCCCGTTCTTCATCACCAAAAATGGCGTGGCGGAAGCGATTCTCGCCAAATTCAGCCCGTGCATAGAGACGGAATGACTTCCGTGGATAGGAGCGAGATGCGCCACCATGGATGCGAATTCCTGCTCCTTGAGCGAGAACCCTCTCACCTGTTGGCTCAAACATCTCTAGATAAATCGGACGCTCCCAAAACTGCCCTGTTTGCATGAAATTTCCCGATAAGTTTGGATTCTCCGCATCAGGGTTATGGTAAACGCCAGGAACATAAATGCCGTACTCCTCATCAAAGAGATTACCATGAGCAGTAGCAATCGACACAATTGGAAGCGTCGACGATTCCCCAATCAAATATGTGTGTGCCGCTTCAAGGCTTTCCTCTCCTGTCTCCGCAAAAAACTTGGCGCGAACGACCGTATTTTCTGAAATCGCAATCGGTCCGCTATAGGCTGAAGACGACTCGTCTACTTCGCTTCCGTCAAGGGTGAAGCGAATCTCACCTTCCGCTTCTCCGACCGTTTCAATGGCAATGGAAAGAGCCCCGTCGTAAAGCCCCCCTTCCTCTGAAAAAGCAAGCTCAAGCTCAGGGCGAGGAAAATCTTTGTCAAGGATGTCGTCATAGATCGAGGAAAGGGCCATCAAGTCTTCAATCGGATTCCCTTCTAAATAGAGGCGATCCCGTAGCATAGGCAGGCGCCGCAGCGTATCGACCGAGTCAATGTTGTTGTAGCGTGCATTCAAATCACGGAGAAATTCCATCTCCCGGATCGGCTCTAAGTCCTGGATGCGGTTTTCCCGAATGTTCAAATACTCTAGACGGGTAAGGCCGCGAATGGGTTCAAGAGAGGAGAGTTGATTTTGTCTCACATTCAGTGACGTCAACCCTTGCAGACCAGCAATCGGCTCAAGGCTCTCAACTTTATTGTCGGTTATCGTTAGGGAGGTCAGCCCTGTCAATTGCTCAAGGGGTGCCAGATCTGAAATTTTATTTCCAGTGAGATCAAGTGATGTTAAGCTTTCAAAATGCTCAATGCCTTCAATGGATTCAATTTGTGCGTAATCAAGGGTCAGCGACTCAATGTGGCTCAGCATGTCCTTGCGAATCGGCTCGTCCTCAAGCTGTAGCTCCATGCGGATCGCTTGTTCAAAATGTGGATCGGCAAAGCTTAATTTCTGGTCATCAGCAAGAAAAAAAGCCCCGCCCCAGACAACCGCAACAACGCAGGCAAGGCCGAATAATAACGTGAATGGTTTTTGTTTCACAGTGGGTCCTCCTATAAAAAGCAACTTCTTTTTGTGGAATGGGTGGAGCTTCTGGTTGATTAGACAATGAAGTCCTTCCGCTCGCACCGCCTTCATTGAAATGGTGTACAGCATGACCTGACGAACTCGCTTCTTTTCGTGTGGGAAGAGCAAGCCGTCCATGCAGATTTCTGTGGGAATGGGTGGAGCTTGAGCACAGCAGCATCTTGCTCACACCGCTTTAAAAATGCGGGTCAATATCCATCACTTAAACATCCTAAATATGGAATAATCCTTTCAAAAATGGATATAAACTTCAAGATAAGGATCATTTCTTCAAAATCAGGGTGTTCTATTCAAAAAATGGTTATTTTCGAGAATGACACAAAAATCTCTCAATGTTATACTACTGATTATGTTAACATATTGTAAAGAGCAATCGGACTTTATTAGAGATTATGTTAAAGTTTTGTTAAAATTACCAGAGTAAAGGAGGGATTTGATTGGCTTTGGAAATTTTTAGTCGATTTGAATTGAAATATCTAGTTCCGTTTGCAACGTACAAGCAGCTCGTCCCTTATTTACTTGAGCGAATGCGCTACGATAAATTTGGCGACGAAGGCAAGTACAACATTGTTAGTCTTTACTTCGATTCCGATGATAAAAAAATTTACTATGAAACACGTAACAAGCTTCGCTTTCGCCAAAAGCTCCGTCTACGAGTTTATGACAACGCAACCCTTGAAGGGGCTTCTTTTTTGGAGGTAAAGCAGAAGTATAACAATGTCGTCAACAAAAGACGAACGATGATTACCCTTCAAGATGCCTACCATTTTTTAAAGGCAGGCTCCACAAAATATATGGACAGCTACGATGTCTCAAACCCGCAAATTTTAAAAGAGGTCGACCGTTTTCAATCCCTTTATGATCTTGCCCCCCGTGTAATTGTAAGCTATGACCGCCAAGCCTTTCATGGGCTTTATGAAGAGGACTTACGGGTGACGTTTGATTATAACCTGATGTGCCGTGATGATAACCTACGGGTGGAGGACGGTCCGCACGGTGACCATTTCGTTGATCCGAATCTTGTGATCATGGAAGTGAAGGTGACTCATAGTGTGCCCCTTTGGCTTACACGTCTTTTAAGCGAGTTTGAATGCCCGAAGAAAAGTGTTTCGAAGTTTTGCACAAGCATTGATTTAGTAGAGGAAGCACGGAAACAACCTTTCCAATACGAAGAACAGATTATTTAATAGTGTAGGAGATTAGCAATGAACCGTATATTTGAGGAATTTCAATATTTTAGTGATGGAACGACTAGTGCTGCGGTTCTTGAAGCGTTCGCAGCCATTTTTTTGAGCTTTATTCTTAGTTTATTGATTACGTTTGTGTACAAAAAGACCTTCACCACTGGTCGCTACTCCCAATCCTTTGTCCATACGATTGTGATTATGTCCGTTGTCGTTTCAGTGATCATGATTGTGATTGGAAACAACATCGCAGTTGCCTTTGGGCTTGTGGGGGCCTTCTCAATTATTCGCTTTCGTAGCGCCATGAGTGATCCGAAGGACATTGCCTTTATCTTTTTCGGGATGGCGACTGGGATTGCCTGCGGATTAGGCTTCTACATTCTTGCGGTATTGTTTGCGATCACCCTGTCGATTCTCATTTATTTCTTGTTTGCGATTAATTACGGACGCCAAGAAACACAAAGTAAAACGTTAAAGGTAACCATTCCTGAAAATATGCATTATGAAGACGTATTTGACCCGTTGTTTGACGAGTATTTGAAGCAGCACCGTCTTCAGCAGGTGGAAACGACCAATCTTGGGACGATGTATCAGCTGACCTACTTAATTTTGCCGAAAGAGGGCATAACTGATAAGCAAATCATGGATGCCATTCGTGAGCTCAATGCAAACTTAAAGGTCTCCATCGTCATGCCGTCTCAAGAGTTTTGACTCAATTACTGCCCCTTGTCTATCCGAAGCTTGCATGAACGGCTCGCTCTTCCTAATTCAATGGAAACGAGTCCGTCAAGAATGGTGAGTAACCTTTCAATAAAGAAGTGTGAGGCGAAGGGCTTCATTATTTCGTCAACTTGAACGGAAGCTTCGTCCCCTTTTCCACTGAAAAAGCTTGCCGTTGCTGGCAAGCTTTTTTACGCCATAGAAGAGAGATTGGAGAGAGCAATATGTCCGATTCTGAATGACTCAGCAAAAGGAGGGAGAAGAGGAGGGTACTTGTGACACATCATAAAATAAAGCGGCTGTACGGCTCGGAAGATAAATGAAAAGGCTTACAAATTTCTAGGTTCATTGACGGATTGTTCTGCCATCCATTGAATAAAAGATAACTCTTCTTGTTTTAAACCACGCTCTAACTGCTGTTCAAAATAAGTCTGTAACTGTTTGAGGACATCTTCACACTTGTTTTCCACGGTTTACCAACTTCCTTTCGTTATCTTTTGACAGAAACGATTGACAAATCGATTAACACACAATCATTTACCGAAACATGGCCTCCACTACTTATTATAATACGAATTTTGGAAAAGAACAGCCGTAATTTTCAGATAACATTATTAAGAAAAAGACACTTTACTACCTGTATCCATTGTTTGTTGAAGAGAATGATAAGCATATTTATCAATGTCGAAGTGAAAATAAGAATTCTCCAGCTTTTTGTCGAACAGTGATGTGTCGTTACCCACAATATCTATTTTCTCAGTGGGTTCGTCAACGAATGACAATCACTAAATCGATGATTCATTCTAGTTGTCACGGGTATAGAGATAAGAAGACGACGAGTAGGAGTTGAAACAATGAGTGAAAAAATTTATGGAAATACCCCAACCTTTTTAGGAGCCATTAACGGAACAACAAGCCCAATTGATCAAGCCGATGCGTTGATTTACGGCGTCCCTTGGGAAGGTGCAGTAACGTGGGGAGACTACACAGGCTGCGAGCTCGCTCCAAAAGTGATGCGCTTGTCCTCAGGCCGCTATAGCGGCTACTTGCCAGAGCTTGACCATATCGATGTGTTTGAGCAGCTTACCCTGGCAGATATGGGGGATGTGGACGTGGTTCCTGCCGATGTGGAAGAGACGATGAAGCGAATCGGCGATTTCGCTGGAAACATCTGGAGCTTAGGGAAATTTCCCATTGCCCTCGGAGGCGACCACGGGATTACCTACCCAATCATCAAAGCATTAACAGAGAAAACAAACAAAAAAATCGGCATTCTCCACCTTGATGCCCATTATGACAACATGTCCCATCATGAGGGGGATAAGTATGCCCGCTCCACACCGTTTGCCCGCCTATACGAGCTGGAAGGGGTGCGGAACGAAAGCCTCATTCATGCAGGGATCCATGGACCGCGTAATAAACCGGAAAGCGGTCGCTTTGCAAACGATGCTGGGGCAAAAACGGTGACACTGAATGAGATTCGCGAGACAACCGATCTCCGAGCCTTTGCTGACGAGCTGTATGACCAAGCAAGTAAGGGTGTCGATGCCGTCTACTTAAGCA
>NZ_ANNK01000025.1 GCF_000334155.1 Halalkalibacterium ligniniphilum
TGTTTTAAACCACGCTCTAACTGCTGTTCAAAATAAGTCTGTAACTGTTTGAGGACATCTTCACACTTGTTTTCCACGGTTTACCAACTTCCTTTCGTTATCTTTTGACAGAAACGATTGACAAATCGATTAACACACAATCATTTACCGAAACATGGCCTCCACTACTTATTATAATACGAATTTTGGAAAAGAACAGCCGTAATTTTCAGATAACATTATTAAGAAAAAGACACTTTACTACCTGTATCCATTGTTTGTTGAAGAGAATGATAAGCATATTTATCAATGTCGAAGTGAAAATAAGAATTCTCCAGCTTTTTGTCGAACAGTGATGTGTCGTTACCCACAATATCTATTTTCTCAGTGGGTTCGTCAACGAATGACAATCACTAAATCGATGATTCATTCTAGTTGTCACGGGTATAGAGATAAGAAGACGACGAGTAGGAGTTGAAACAATGAGTGAAAAAATTTATGGAAATACCCCAACCTTTTTAGGAGCCATTAACGGAACAACAAGCCCAATTGATCAAGCCGATGCGTTGATTTACGGCGTCCCTTGGGAAGGTGCAGTAACGTGGGGAGACTACACAGGCTGCGAGCTCGCTCCAAAAGTGATGCGCTTGTCCTCAGGCCGCTATAGCGGCTACTTGCCAGAGCTTGACCATATCGATGTGTTTGAGCAGCTTACCCTGGCAGATATGGGGGATGTGGACGTGGTTCCTGCCGATGTGGAAGAGACGATGAAGCGAATCGGCGATTTCGCTGGAAACATCTGGAGCTTAGGGAAATTTCCCATTGCCCTCGGAGGCGACCACGGGATTACCTACCCAATCATCAAAGCATTAACAGAGAAAACAAACAAAAAAATCGGCATTCTCCACCTTGATGCCCATTATGACAACATGTCCCATCATGAGGGGGATAAGTATGCCCGCTCCACACCGTTTGCCCGCCTATACGAGCTGGAAGGGGTGCGGAACGAAAGCCTCATTCATGCAGGGATCCATGGACCGCGTAATAAACCGGAAAGCGGTCGCTTTGCAAACGATGCTGGGGCAAAAACGGTGACACTGAATGAGATTCGCGAGACAACCGATCTCCGAGCCTTTGCTGACGAGCTGTATGACCAAGCAAGTAAGGGTGTCGATGCCGTCTACTTAAGCATTTGTAGTGACGTCCTTGATTACGCCTTTAACCCAGGCGGCCCCGTGGACGGAAATGGCCTCACCTCCTATGAGCTGCTGACCTTGATTCACGAATTCGCAAAACGAGGACTCGTGGGAATGGATTTTGTCGAGGTTTATCCGCAGCAAGACCCGAACGATTTCTCCTCCCATCTAGCTTCTACGATTATTTTGTATGTCCTTGCCGGGCATGCGTTGCATCAAAAAGCGTAACACATGAAACGCATATCGCATAGAACGAGGCGGTATGCGTTTTTTAATACGTTAGGAAAGCATAAATTTTTTAACAACGGACGTCATTAAAAAATTTAAATGGCTACCAATGACTTAATTTTGAATTTTGATTGATATCAAGCTATTAATAGATTGACAAAAAACAGAAGCAAATACTTGAATTAGCTTTTATATATCAGATAAATGCTACCGAGATTGGGTAACTTTTCGATTGTTCACAACAGTCCGTATCTCAAGGGAAATCAAGCTACCATCGATTCAAGATGAGTTTTCAAAAACAAATTGTTGACCATATTAATTTTAATGATGGGAGCTTGCTATTAAAGAACTTAAGGTCCAGCTAAGAAACCAATCATAATTAATACAAACGTCAAAAGATAAATCAATAAAATTATACCAATCACAATAGGGGCTACATTCTTTGTAAACCCTATTTCTTTTTGTTTATAGGCAATAACAGTAAGAATTAAACTTACAACTCCTAACACTATCGAACCATAGAAAAGTATAACCAATAAGACATACTCCAAACCTTTCGGATAATCTGAAGCAAAAGCATAACTAACTAACAAAGCCAATCCACAAACTATACTAAGAATCGCTGACCATTTTCCATATTTCAAATACTTACCCCTCTCAAACTATAATAATATTCATACTCAGTACTGAAATTGGTAAAAAAGCACCTCTTCAATCCTAGCATTTAATACCCATTAACTGTCAATGCTCAAACATTTTTTTATCACTTTTACATAATATAAAGCTAAACTAAGGCTAGCGTCTGGAAAACGCGGATTAACAACAACGTTAAGCAAACTTACAAACATAGAAATACGATTTTTCATACAGCTCTTATCAAGACCTAAAATGAAAAAAGTTAGATAAATTAAAGAGGCTGGGACAAAAGAGTTTTTATTGAAGAGAAATCCGAACGTCATGATCGTTGCTGCATAGCATTCGCTTCGGAAAATACTTTGCTTTCCGCGGGCGGCTGGTGAGCCTCCTTGTGCTTTTCGCACTGTAGGGTCTCAGCCTTGTCTTTGATTCCGCAGGAGTCTACGTCTATTTCCTCCGCTAAGGTTGTGTATTGTTCGCATTTTCAATCATACACGTTCGTTATGTCCCAGCCTCTTTTTGTTTCCTTTAGCTTCTCGCAAGGTGTGAGAGATTGGCTAGAGTTCATATTATTTCCCATTTTCAAACTAGCAAGGGCTTTATTCTTTGGCAAACGTGGGGAATTACGTGAAAAAGGTATACACCAGCAATTACAACGAGCGAGTGCACTTAATATTTTAATAAATGCTGTAGGTGTATGGAAAACAGTTTATTTATCAGAGGCTATTAAAGTGCAAAAAATGAACGGTACTTTTCAAGAAGATTTAATTCCTCATGTATCACCGTTAGCATGGGAGCATATCAAACTTAAACACAAAGAAAGGGTTAAGAGAGTTACGTACTTAATATGAAATAATAAGCTGGTTTTCATAACCTTCGAGTAATGAAAACCGGCTTTTTACTACCGAATATTGTCTTATTGTATCTTCTCCGCTTTTTTCTGCAAAGAACCCATGCTGATTTATGCGGGAAAGGAGAATATTGATATTTTAATAAAAAATAGTTGTTGTTGCATATATGAGAACGGAAATGAATAATGTCGAAATATATAGAAAGAAAATTTCAATATATAGAACAAAAGATGAAATAATGTAAAAAAATGGCTGGAAATGACCTGTGAAATTTGGTAGAGTAAAGTTAATTAAATGGAAAAATGTTTTTCAACTTCCATCAAGATGTAAGATTTATAGGATAAAAGGATTGAAAATCATGATCGACATACATAGTCATATTCTTTGGGACATGGATGACGGTCCACGTCGTCTTGAGGATGCAATCGCCATGGCAAAACAGGCGCAGGAACAAGGAATCTACGCCATGATTGCAACCCCTCACCATATGAACGGATCTTATGAAAACAAGAAAGAAGAGATTCTCCAAGCGGTCGAGGCCATGAATACAGAGCTTCGTGCCCGCAAGCTAGATGTGAACATTGTTCCCGGACAAGAGGTACGGATGACAAGTAGCTTGCTAGAAGATTTGAAAAAAGGAGACATTCTTACCTTAAATAAGGGAAACCACTT
>NZ_ANNK01000026.1 GCF_000334155.1 Halalkalibacterium ligniniphilum
ATACTTTGCTTTCCGCGGGCGGCTGGTGAGCCTCCTTGTGCTTTTCGCACTGTAGGGTCTCAGCCTTGTCTTTGATTCCGCAGGAGTCTACGTCTATTTCCTCCGCTAAGGTTGTGTATTGTTCGCATTTTCAATCATACACGTTCGTTATGTCCCAGCCTCTTTTTGTTTCCTTTAGCTTCTCGCAAGGTGTGAGAGATTGGCTAGAGTTCATATTATTTCCCATTTTCAAACTAGCAAGGGCTTTATTCTTTGGCAAACGTGGGGAATTACGTGAAAAAGGTATACACCAGCAATTACAACGAGCGAGTGCACTTAATATTTTAATAAATGCTGTAGGTGTATGGAAAACAGTTTATTTATCAGAGGCTATTAAAGTGCAAAAAATGAACGGTACTTTTCAAGAAGATTTAATTCCTCATGTATCACCGTTAGCATGGGAGCATATCAAACTTAAACACAAAGAAAGGGTTAAGAGAGTTACGTACTTAATATGAAATAATAAGCTGGTTTTCATAACCTTCGAGTAATGAAAACCGGCTTTTTACTACCGAATATTGTCTTATTGTATCTTCTCCGCTTTTTTCTGCAAAGAACCCATGCTGATTTATGCGGGAAAGGAGAATATTGATATTTTAATAAAAAATAGTTGTTGTTGCATATATGAGAACGGAAATGAATAATGTCGAAATATATAGAAAGAAAATTTCAATATATAGAACAAAAGATGAAATAATGTAAAAAAATGGCTGGAAATGACCTGTGAAATTTGGTAGAGTAAAGTTAATTAAATGGAAAAATGTTTTTCAACTTCCATCAAGATGTAAGATTTATAGGATAAAAGGATTGAAAATCATGATCGACATACATAGTCATATTCTTTGGGACATGGATGACGGTCCACGTCGTCTTGAGGATGCAATCGCCATGGCAAAACAGGCGCAGGAACAAGGAATCTACGCCATGATTGCAACCCCTCACCATATGAACGGATCTTATGAAAACAAGAAAGAAGAGATTCTCCAAGCGGTCGAGGCCATGAATACAGAGCTTCGTGCCCGCAAGCTAGATGTGAACATTGTTCCCGGACAAGAGGTACGGATGACAAGTAGCTTGCTAGAAGATTTGAAAAAAGGAGACATTCTTACCTTAAATAAGGGAAACCACTTGCTTGTGGAATTTCCCTCAAGTGAAGTTCCAAGCTACGCCAATCGGATGCTGTATGACCTGCAGCTAGCAGGCATCACACCAATCATCGCCCACCCTGAACGGAACCAGGAAATCCTCCAGCATCCAGACAAGCTCTACGAACTCGTCAATGCAGGGGGGATGTCCCAGATTACCGCTTCAAGCATAACAGGACGCTTCGGCAAAAAAATCAAAAAATTCGCAGAACAGCTCATTGAACATCAGCTGACTCACTTTGTTGCGTCCGATACGCATAACATCAGCAACCGACCGAACGAGCTTGGTCTTGCTTTTGAGATGATCACGGATGCCTTCGATCAAAACACAGTGTACGTGATCCAAGAAAACGCAGAATCTCTTATTTATGGGGAAGAAATCTACGTCGACCCACCAAGTCGAATCAAGCAAAAAAAATTCTTCGGTATTTTTTAAAGCACCACCCTTACTTTCAACTACATATCCAAACGAGACGTCATGGATGAACGATCAGGCAATGTCTCCTCGCCTATATCGAGGGGGGCACTCGATCATGCTGTGGGTTACAGCAAACCTTAGGCGCGTCCGTCGCCAAAGGCATGGTGTGAGGGGAGGTTTGATGCCTCAATTTTTGTATTTAAAAAGAGCTTTAACCTATGGCTCTCAAGGATGAGAGGTGGAGTTTAGGGCTTTTGATTTAAAGCAAACAGTCGTGAAACATGTTTTTTTGTTTGGGAATTGGAGTGAAGTAAGAGAGAACAGAAAAGAGGAACGCTTTTTTTGTTGTTTGAATGCGAGGGTTAATGAATAGAGATCACATCCGTTTCGCTTATTGTAGTTTGGGCAATAGCGGAACGGGAAGTGATAAAGAACGAAAATCAATCGTGTAACTTATCAATGCTTAGAGACAGTTGTTCAACGCTTATTGTTTCAAAACTAAGCGGTTAAAAGCTGTCTTTTGCTTTGTGCAACTATCGAACATACATTCCTATTTCTACCTAAATAGAGAGGAAAAATATACGAGTCCTACTTGTAGTTTTATTTCCGATTTATGACATGGTTAGGTTGGGACTAAAAATTTAAAAAGGAAGGCTAGCAGATGCCTCAATATTGAAACTATCAGGACTGAGGTGAAAGATTTGATCATTCCCAAAAAACAAAGCAGCCTTTATGACGAATATGCCGTAACAATTGATACAGGATTCAATAAAGGGCAATCGATTTTTCCTTTTGGTGCCTACCAATTTATTAAAAGATTCTATGACATTATGTTTGCTTTAATCGGCCTTATTTTCGCTTTTCCTATATTAATGACTTTTTGTTTAGCAATAAAGCTTGAAACACCCGGTTCTGCTTTTTTTTATCAAGAAAGAGTTGGCTTAAATGGGCGCTACTTTCGTGTCATCAAGCTTAGGTCGATGGGAATTCATGCTGAAAAAAACGGTGCACAATGGGCAGAAAAAAATGACCCCCGCGTAACAAAGGTAGGAGCATTTATCCGAAAAACAAGAATTGACGAAATTCCACAGCTTATCAATGTCTTAAAAGGGGACATGAGTTTAGTTGGCCCTCGCCCTGAACGACCAATGTTTACTGCCCAATTTAATGAAGAAATTCCTGGGTTTGTCCAACGCTTAGCTGTGAAACCGGGCATCACTGGGTGGGCTCAAGTAAATGGCGGATATGATATCACACCTAAAGAGAAGCTAGAGCTAGATATGGAATACATACGAAAGCAAAGCATTCGCTTTGATTTAAAAATCTTATTATACACAGTCAAAGTCGTTCTGACCGGAAACGGAGCAAGATAATAGGAAGGTGATTAAGGTGGAGAGGGTTTTAGTAACCGGTGGGTGTGGTTTTATTGGTTCCCATATTGTAGACAAATTAATTGAAAAAGGCTATGAGGTCGGTGTCGTCGATAATCTTTCAACAGGGAAACTCGAAAACATTACAGATAAAAATGTGTCATTTTACGACTGTGATATTGTCACTCACGAGCTTCAAGACGTTGTTGCTGATTTCGATCCAGCTTTCATCATTCATCAAGCTGCCCAAGCAAGTGTCCCCGTTTCGATTAACGACATTCTACTAGATGCTGATGTGAATATAAGAGGCTCAATCAATTTAATCGATGCAGCTAGAAAAAATAACGTTGAGAAGATTGTATTTGCATCATCAGCCGCTGTGTATGGAGAACCAAAATATTTACCAATCGACGAGAATCATCCAATTAACCCTCAATCTCCATATGGTCTATCTAAACATACAATCGAACAATACTTGAAAATGGCCAATCACCTTTATGACATTGACTATACGATTCTTCGTTACAGTAACGTATACGGCCCACGCCAAGATGCCAAAGGTGAAGGTGGGGTTGTTGCGATTTTTGCAGACAAACTGAGTCGAGGAGAAAATCCGATTATCTATGGAGATGGAAAACAGACGAGAGATTTTGTCTATGTAGAGGATGTTGCAGTAGCCAATGTTGCAGCATTACATAGCGGCTCAAAAAAAGTGTTAAATATCTCCTGTTCAACCAAAATAACGATCAAAGAGCTATTAAATAAAATGACAGACTTAGCAGAGACGGACATTGAAGCAATCTATGAAAAAGAGCGAGAAGGAGATATTCGCTCCAGCATTCTTGAAAATGCAGAAACAATAAAACAATTGCAGTGGGCACCTAAAACATCGATTCAGTTAGGGTTGGAACAATTGATGGGGAAGGTGCTTATTCAGTCGTAAATAGATAAAAGATGCATGACTTTTGAAGGGAGCTTCTGCTTTGGAGAGACATAACAAAATTTACGTGGCTGGCCATAGAGGGTTAGTTGGTTCTGCCTTAAAACGTGAACTAGAGAAACAAGGATATAACAATATTGTGGTGCGGACGAGTGAAGAGTTAGATTTACGAGATCAAAAGCAGGTTGAGTCATTTTTTAAAGTGGAAAAACCTGAATATGTCTTTTTAGCAGCGGCAAAAGTAGGAGGTATTCAAGCGAACAATAAATATCCAGCTGATTTTATCTATGATAATTTAGCGATACAAAATAACATTATCCATCAATCTTACATAGGAGGAGTAAAAAAACTGCTTTTTCTAGGTAGCTCTTGCATTTATCCGAAGTTTTCAAAGCAACCAATGAAAGAAGAGTATTTGTTAAAAGGTGAATTAGAACCGACAAATGAGCCATATGCGATTGCAAAAATTGCCGGAATAAAGATGTGCCAATCATATAATCGCCAGTATGGTACTCAATTTATTTCTGTCATGCCTACTAATTTATACGGGGAAAACGACAACTTTGATTTAAATAACTCGCACGTACTACCTGCACTTATCAGAAAATTTCATGAAGCGAAAGTAGAAAATAATCCATCGGTAGAAATTTGGGGGACTGGATTACCAAAAAGAGAATTTCTTCATGCTGATGATTTAGCGAATGCATGTGTTTATTTAATGAATACTTATCATGGTAATGAGTTTGTAAATATCGGTACCGGTACAGATATAACGATTAAAGAACTTGCCTTAACGATTAAAGAGGTGGTCGGCTTTGAGGGGGAACTCACTTTTGATGAATCAAAGCCTGATGGTACCCCACGAAAGCTATTAGACGTATCGACATTAAAAAAACTTGGCTGGAAAGCAACAATCGATTTAAAAACAGGAATTCAACAGACCTACGCTTGGTTTTTAAACTCTTATGAATCCATTCGAAAATAGAAAAAAGGAGCAGTTATCGCCATGAAAAAAGCTTTTATAACTGGAGTCACAGGACAAGATGGCGCATATTTATCGGAATTATTACTAGAAAAAGGGTATAAGGTTCATGGCCTTCAAAGACGCTCATCATCCGATAACACCGATCGAATCAAACACTTATACAAAGACGATTATCAAAAAAATAAGAATTTTTATCTTCATTATGGAGATTTAACTGACTCAACTAACTTAATACGTATCATTCAAGAGATTCAACCTGATGAAATTTACAACTTAGCAGCGCAAAGCCATGTACAAGTATCCTTTGAGACCCCTGAATATACAGCGAATGCAGACGCTATCGGAACCCTACGAATCCTTGAAGCAATTCGAATTTTAGGTTTAGCAAAAAAGACTAAGTTCTATCAAGCATCAACCAGTGAATTGTATGGTCTTGTACAAGAAACACCACAAAAGGAAACAACACCTTTTTACCCGCGTAGCCCCTATGCAGCCGCTAAGTTATATGCATATTGGATTACCGTAAATTATCGGGAAGCATATAACATCTATGCATGTAATGGGATTCTTTTTAATCATGAATCACCTTTAAGAGGAGAAACATTTGTAACAAGAAAGATAACAAAAGCAGTTGCAGCCATTAAAAATGGCACTCAAGAGAAGTTGTACCTAGGAAATCTTGATGCAAAGCGTGACTGGGGATTTGCAAAGGACTATGTTGAGGCCATGTGGCTAATGTTGCAGCAAGAGAAACCAGAAGATTTCGTTATCGCGACAGGTGAAGCACATACGGTTCGTTCATTTGTAGAACTAGCCTTTCAATGTGTAGGAATTGAAATTGAATGGCAAGGTGAAAGCATTAATGAAAAAGGAATAAACAAAGAAAACGGTAACGTTCTAGTTGAAGTGGATGAGCGTTACTTTAGGCCGACTGAAGTAGACTTATTACTTGGTGACCCAACAAAAGCAGTTAAGCAACTAGGGTGGAAGCCGAACGTCGGATTAGAAGAATTGGCTAAGATGATGGTGGAGGCAGACTTGAAAGAAGAAGTTAGTGAGACGAGTGTAAAGACATAAGAGACGAGATAAGAAAAAACAGGATGGGATTATAATTAATGAAGTCTTTACTGTATAAAGTCATTCCTTCACTTCTCTTAAAACGAATAGAAGGAAGCGTGAATTTACAAAAAATAATTTCAAATACAGGTTGGCTATTCTTTGATCGAATTTTTCGTATGGGAATAGGTCTATTTGTTGGTGTATGGATCGCAAGGTTTTTAGGACCAGAGCAATTTGGTCTGTTAAGTTATGCGCAAGCTTTTGTAGCACTATTTGGAGCATTTGCGAAATTAGGCCTTGATGGGATAGTTGTTCGTAATATAGTTAGAGAACCTGATAAAAAAGACCAAATTTTAGGAACTACATTCATATTAAAACTATTTGGTGGATTAGTAGCATTAATAATTACTGGATTTATTATTTATTTTATAAGGCCAGGTGACATCTTTACATTATGGTTAATCTTAATTATAGCAACTGGTACTTTATTTCAAGCTTTTGATTCTATAGATTTTTGGTTTCAGTCACAAGTGATATCAAAATACACTGTTTATGCAAAAAGTGTAGCTTTTTCCACTATTTCTATACTGAAAATTATTTTAATTTTGCTTGATTCTACTCTTATTTTTTTCGCACTTGCTGCACTTTTTGAAATTATCTTTGGAAGTATATTGTTGGTAGCTGCGTATAGATACAAAGGTTTTAATATTTTTGATTGGAAGTTTCAATTTACTACAGCTAAAACTCTTTTAAAAGATAGTTGGCCTTTAGTATTATCTGGGACAATGGTTATGGTTTATATGAAAATAGACCAAATAATGTTAGGTCAGATAATTGATGATAGGGCAGTTGGGTTGTATACAGCTGCAACACGAATATCTGAAGTGTGGTATTTCATTCCTATGGCGATTGTAGCTTCAGCAGCACCAGTATTAACTAAGTTGAAAAAAGACGGGAATGAAGAAAAATATTATCAAAGTTTAGAAAAGCTATTTAATATAATGTTAATCTTAGGTTTAGCAATTGCTCTACCTATGACACTTATGTCAGGTGCTGTAATAGATTTGTTATATGGAAAGGAATTTGCACCTTCATCAGCGGTATTATCTATTCATATATGGGCAGCAATTTTTGTTTTTTTAGGTGTGGTTAGAGGACCGTGGTTACTAAATGAGGGGTTAATGAAATTTGCTCTTATTACAACTGTACTAGGTGCAGTAGTTAATATAATTTTAAACATGATTGTAATTCCTATATATGGAATTACGGGAGCTGCATGGACAACTCTTTTTTCTCAATTTGTAGCTTCATATCTCGGCAATCTATTAAGTCCTAAAACAAGAATAATCTTTTTAATGCAAACAAGAGCAATAACTTTATTATTTTTGTCTAAGAGACTTTCCAATAAAGAAAATAGTTAAACAACAAAAAAATGTATTACAACCCAATAATAGATTTAAGGATGGAGAAAAATGAAAATTTCTATAATTACTACCGTAAATCATAATATAGGAGATGATTTTGTAAGAGAAGGAATAGTTTATTTGTTAAATAAACACTATAAAAGCAAAAAGTTGAGTTTTGTAAATATCCATAAACATTCCCCAATAACATCAAGAGATGGTTTTGAAAAGGTTAGGAGTAATAGGATTGGTGCAATAATTGACAGATTTTTACCTCTAGCAATCACTAGTGATAAGATTCTAAAATCAGATTTAGTTGTACAAAGTGGTGCACCTGTTTATTGGAGTCATGATGGGGGACCGCATTGTTCTGAAAATGAGTGGTATACACCCCTCATAAGAAGACGTTATTCAAAACTGAGTGCTCATGTTCCACTACTTAATTTAGCTGCAGGGTCCTGTCAAAAATATCATAGTGATGGCAGTGATTTTTTATACACTAAAGATATTGAATATGTTAAAGAATTTGAATCAATTACAAGTGTTACTACATTAAGAGATAGCTTATCGAAGAAAATATTAAATAATATTGGTTTAGATGCACCTGTTATACCTTGTTCTTCAATATTTGCTAAGGATAATTTAAATATAACTCAAAACAATAGTGATTATGTAGCTTTAAATTTCATGAAAAATGGTGCGCATTTTACTTTTGGACAAAAAATTGACTCTGTGAAATGGTGGAAAACGTTTAAGGAGTTCTATGAACACATTAAAAATAAAGAAAATTGCGTATTTGTTTGTCATAACAACAAAGAAGTCGAAGAAGCCAAAAAAATTGATTCTAATGCCCAAATTTTTATCTCAAATAATTATATTGATTACGTTAAGTTCTATTCGAAAGCTAAATTTGGAATAATGAATAGAGTGCATGGAGCCTTTATGATTGCAAGTTTTGGAAGACCTTCGTTTGTTATAGGAAATGATTCTAGGGCAGTAATGGCTGAAGAGATCGGATTAAAGCATGGGTTTGTTGCTGATATGACTATTGAAGGTTTAGTTAATGAATATGAATATTTAAAAGAAGGTGCAGATAATTTTGTTGAAAGGTTTCAAGAAATTAAAGAGAAAGCATTTAACGATTATATGAAAGCATTAGGAGAGATATAATTGTATTCTTTAAAAAGCAAAATTTGGTCAATAGTTTTATTATTGACTGATTCATTGATTTCTTTGTTTTATAAGCAAAAAGTTAGCGGGGCTAAAGATATACAAAAAGTTTTAATAATTAGGTTGGATGCAATTGGTGATTCTATTATTTGGTTAGATTCAGCTAAGGAATTTCGTAAATTATACCCATCTAGCCATTATGAACTTACCTTACTATGCAATCAAGTTTGGCTTCCGATTGCTAAACAGCTCCCATATTTTGATAATGTTTTGTCATTACATAAAAAGAAGTTTCATCGGAATTTAGTTTATCGTAGTAAAATTTTTAAAAAAATAATATCAAGTAATTTTGATATAGGTATACACCCGACGTTTTCAAGAGAATTTCACTACGGAGATTCTCTTATTAGAATTTGTAAAGCAAAACAAAGGATTGGATCTATCGGAAATATGTCTAATATTACTCACTTTTTAAAGGGAATAAGTGACAAATGGTATACAAAATTAATATCTTCTAATTCTGAGCCACTAATGGAACTTGATAGAAATACAGAGTTTATGAGAGGGTTAGGGTTGGAGAATTTTCAGAGTTCTATTCCTGTTTGGCCTATTAAAATTGACTATCATAAACCTACCACAAATAATTATTTTGTAATTTTCCCAGGAGCGAGTAATAAAAAAAGAGCTTGGCCATCAAAATATTTTTCAGAAATAATAGAAAAACTTCAGCTGAGAACCGGATGGACGGCTGTTATTTGCGGTGGACCTGGGGAAGAGGATATAGGTAAGGAAATTAAATGCCACTCTAAAGAAAATACAGTAATTTTAGATTTAATTGGAAAAACAACAATCATAGAGCTTGGTGAAGTTATTAGAAACTCAAAGCTGTTAATTGGAAATGAAACAAGTGCAATACATTTAGCAGCTGCCGTTAAAGTTCCATCTGTTTGTATATTAGGTGGCGGACACTACGGTCGATTTATTCCTTATAGTATAGACGATTATTTTACTCCTAAGGCCGTTATTAACAAGATGAATTGTTTTAATTGTAATTGGCATTGCACACATGAAAAGTATAATAAATCAATTTGGCCGTGTATAAGTAATGTAACAATAAATGAAGTTTGGAAAGAGGTATTAAGAATAATTGAGAAAGGGGAGGATAGGCATGAAAATAAATCAAATGTTTGATGAGCATATTTTAATAATTGAAAAGATTAAAGAAACGTATAGAAAAGAAATAGTAGAGATAATAAAAGTTTGCCAAGAGGCGCTTATTGGAAATAAAACAATTTATTTTATGGGTAATGGTGGTAGTGCAGCTGATAGTCAACATCTTGCTGCAGAGTTTGTAGGAAGGTTTAAACAAGAAAGGAAAGGTATGTCAGCTATTGCCTTGACTACTGATACTTCTGTTATAACAGCTATAGGTAATGACTATGGATTTGATAATATTTTTAAAAGGCAGATAGAAGCACTTATCAAAAAAAATGATATTATTTTCTCGTTATCAACCTCAGGAAATAGTAATAATGTTTTAAATGCAGTAGTTACTGGAAAAGAATTGGGTGCAAAAGTTATTGGATTGTTGGGAAAAGACGGTGGAACAATAAAAAACTATTGTGATGTCAGTGTTATTGTACCCTCAGAGGACACTGCAAGGATTCAGGAGGTTCATATATTAATTGGTCACATTATTTGTGAAATTATAGAAGAGGAATTGAAGAATGCTGAATAATAAATTATCGCTAGCAGAGTACTTGTCAAAAGATCTACAGAAACTAAAAGTATTGGTTATTGGCGACATAATGTTAGATATTTATTATCAGGGTGATGTAAATAGAGTATCTCCTGAAGCTCCAGTTCCTGTTGTGAGCATCAACCAAATCAATAAGAATCTTGGGGGTGCTGCAAATGTAGCTACAAACCTTAAAGGTCTTGGTTGTCAGGTGGAAATAATCGGTTTAATTGGAAATGATAATGCAGGCGAGGATGTTTGTAAGTTATTAAGTGAAAATAATATAAATCATAATTTGGTAAAAGAGGAAGGTAAGCAAACAACTACAAAAACAAGGGTTGTAGGAGGACACCAACAAATAGTCAGGTTTGATCATGAGAGTATTTCATTTGATGCTAAAGCAAGTCTAAGGTTAAAGAAAGTAATAAAAAGAAGTTTAGAGACCAATAATCCTGATAGTGTGATTATATCAGACTATGCCAAAGGAGTTTGCTCTATAGAAATTTGCAGTTTTATTATAGAAAGTTGTTATAAAAAAAACATACCAGTGGTAGTAGATCCAAAAGGAACAGATTGGCAGAAGTACAGTGGGGCTTATATGGTAACCCCGAATCTAAATGAACTATCTGAAGTATTAGGTGAGAAAATTGAAAATGTTGACACAATTGTTAGTAATGTTGCTTATAGAATAAAGAATAAGTTTACCATAAATAATATAGTAGTAACTCGTTCTGAAAAAGGTATAACTTTAGTCTGTGAAAAAGAAGTTCTTCATGATATTGCAAAAGCTAGGGAAGTTTATGATGTTTCTGGAGCTGGAGATACAGTTATAGCTACTTTAGCAGCATTTATAAATAAGAGGGATTTAAAAAGCGCTATAAAGGTTGCAAATATTGCAGCAGGAATTGTAGTAGGCAAGCCTGGTACTGTAGCTATAAACAAAACTGATTTATTAAAAGAACTTAATAATCGTTATAAGAATATATCGGATAATAAAATTAAAAAATTAGAAAAGATGATACAAGTAATTAAAGAATGGAGAAATAATGGAGAAGAAGTTGTTTTTACTAATGGTTGCTTTGATATTCTACATTCTGGACATATTAGCTATTTAGAAAAAGCGCGACAATTAGGTGATCGTTTAATTATCGGTCTTAACTCTGATGATTCTGTTAAGAGATTAAAAGGGATTACTAGACCCATTAATAACGAAAATGATCGAGCTAAATTACTCGCAGCATTAGAGTTTGTCGACGGAATTATCATTTTTGAAGAGAATACTCCTAAGAATTTAATTAAAGAAATTTCTCCAGATATACTGGTTAAAGGTGGAGATTATAAAATTAATGAAATTGTGGGTAGAGAATTTGCTAAGAGAGTAGAAGTTATACCATTTCTTGAAGGGTACTCTACTACGAATATAATTGAGAAAATTTTAATTTAAAAAGGAGCCTTTTGATTGAGACCTGCTGTATTTTTAGATCGTGATGGAGTTTTGAATATTGATTATGGTTACGTTTATAAAACAAAAGACTTTAAATGGGTAAAAGGTGCTAAAACAGCTATCAAACAATTAAAAAAATTAGGATATTACATTTTTGTTGTTACTAATCAAAGTGGTGTGGCTAGGGGCTATTATAAAGAAAAAGAGGTAATTGCTTTACATAAATATATAAATAACCAATTACTACAAAATAACGCTTGGATAGATAAATTTTACTATTGTCCTCATCACCCCAACGCAACTATAGAAAAATACCGAGTAACTTGCAAATGCAGAAAACCAGAATCGGGAATGATAGAAAAGGCAATTTTTGAATGGGAAATTGACATAAAAAACTCGTTCCTTATTGGGGACAATAGGAGCGATAGTGTTGCTGCTGAAAATTTAGGGATTAATGGATATTTATTTACACAAGGAAATTTATTAGAGTTTGTAAATAGTGTTTTAAAAAACTTTCAAGAAAATAATTCATTTAAAATTTAAATAGAATTTATTAATAAACGATAAAGTTGACCAAGAGCGTTATTCTCATCATTCTTAACAGGTCTGTGTAAAAATTAGAAATGTTTTCTGATTGAAGGGAGATTTATGACAAATACTGAACAACCATTAGTAAGCATTATAACGGTTTGCTTTAACAGCCAGGATACAATTGAAGATACCATACTAAGCGTTATAAATCAAACTTATGAGAATATTGAATATATTATAATTGATGGGGGTTCTACCGATGGAACCATAGATATTATAAAAAAATATGAAGGTAGAATAAGTAAATATATAAGTGAGCCTGATCAAGGAATTTATGATGCGATGAATAAAGGAATTAACTTAAGTAAAGGTAAATTGATCCATATCCTTAATTCTGATGATAGATACTACAATGATAAAATCGTTGAAAGTATAATAAAAGTTTATTTGCAAAATAAAAATGTGGATATATTTCACGGTCAAATTTTGAAAAAATATAAGAGATTTGATTCGATTAAGAAGGTTAAGCATCCATTAGCAATGTTAAAAAAAACAATGGTTTTGTATCATCCTTCTTTTTTTGTAAATAGGAAAGCGTATGAAAGGTATGGGAAGTTTAAAAGTGATGTATTTAAAATATCTGCTGATTATGAGTGGACTTTAAGATGTTACTGTAATAATGCTTTTTTTTACTCAATAGATATATTATTGGTTGAAATGAATGATGGAGGAATATCATCAAATAATATGTTGAATATTATAAAAGAAGACTATATAGCTAGAAAATTAAATGAGATTAATTATTTTTACAATATGGCATTTTCTATAAGAAGGCTTTTATATTTAATTTTAGAAAAGTTAAGGAATGTAGTAGTTAATGGTAAACGTTAAAAAGTTTATTGGTTTAGCAATAGGGGCATATTTTTTTCTAGCAGTCTTTTATCAATATTCAAATTTTCAAAGAGCTCTTGGCACTATACCTTTATCAACAATAATTACTAGTTTTTTAGTATTGGTATTAATATTCTATCATATGCGTAAAGAGCATATTAGTATTGGGTATAACGATAAATTATTACTTATCGGTATGTTTCTACCTCTTTATTTATCATTAATTTCAGTATTAATTACAATTTTTACTATGGACTTACAGTATCAAAAATATGTATGGGATTCTATGCTAAGTAGAGTCCTTAATTTAACCTTACTAGGACTTTTCTTCATATTAACTAGAAGTTATCTATATTCAATAAGTGATAATCAAAAGTTAAAATTATTAAATTATTATCTAGGAGGAATTTATTTTTTAATTGCTATTGGTTTATGGCAATGGTTGTCAACAACGGATTGAAATTCCCTCTTTTCAACGGTCCCAAATTCCCTTTTATCACCGTTAAATTTGGACTGGTGCTATTCCAGCTTTTTGCTTCTCACGAAGCCTATACGAATCGCCCTTTACATTAAATGTGGTTGCGTGATGAAGTAAGCGGTCTAAAATAGCGGTTGCTAACACTTCATCTCCAAATATTTTTCCCCAGTCAAGGAACGACTTATTGGAAGTAATAAGTATTGCTCCTCTTTTATCATATCTTTTTGAGATAACTTGAAATAAGATATTCGCACTAAGTTCGTCAAAAGGGAAATAGCCTAATTCATCTAAAATTAATAGATCTGGGCGGCTCCAACGTTTGATGACACGATTTATTAAACCTGCTTTGTCCGCTTTCTTACACTCATTGATAAAGTCATCTGCTCGAATAAAAAGGGCGGAATACCCTTTGATAATGGCTTCCATTGAAAAGGCGACAGATAAATGAGTTTTCCCAACTCCTGGTGGCCCTAAAAGTAAAACATTTTCTCCATTCTCAATAAACCGACAGGTTAAAACCTCTTTCACCCTTTTCTCACTAATGCTTGGTTGGAACTCAAAGTCAAATTCATGAATCGTCTTTTGGAAGGGAAGCTTCGCTTTAAGGATCCTTTTTTCTAGGGCTAACGAATCTCTTTTTTCCATTTCATTTAATAGAATAGTGTTAAGAAACTCAGAATATGGTACATTATCTTTAGATGCATCTTCTAAAAGACCATCAATTTGGTCAGCTGTATGGTGCCATCCCATTTGTGATAGTCGTTCGATTAGAAGTTGAGTAGACATTATGTTTCGCTCCCTTCTAATTGTTCATACACTTGAAGAGAACGTTGTTCTACTTCAAGCTCATTGGGTTGATGGAGACGGGTCGCCAAACCTTTTTGTGTCTCTTTCAACCCTTTATAATGTTCTAGATTCATATGCATTTCTGTTTTTCCATAGAGAATAGGGTGTTTAGCGATACATTCGTATTCGTCATATACTTCTATATGATGATCGAGTGTTTCTTTTATTTTCACTGATTTCCCTACAAACCGGTACGGAACAGAATAACGTTTACCTCTGTATGAGATAAAGGAATCTCGACTCACTTCTCGTATTTCCCACTTAGCTATCGGGAAGACAGGCTTCAAATTACTTGTTTTTAAATATTTCGTTTCGAGATTAAAGCGTTTAAGTGGCGATTCATTCGTTGTGGCATTAGGCTTTAAGTTCGCTGTCTTATCCAGCCATTTCCTTACGTTTTCATTAAGTGCTTGAATGGTCGGCTCATGCTTACGCTGCATAAAATTCTTCTTTAAATATCCAACGACATTTTCTACTTTTCCTTTTGTTTGAGGGCGATGTGGTTTACATGCCTTCGGCACAATCCCATAATAAGCTAAGAAGTCTTCAAACTTTTGATTAAACCGAATTTCAATGGGGGAGTGCTTGATAACCGCAGTTTTCATATTGTCATAAAGAATTTGTTCAGGAACTCCATTAAAATAAGCAAAGGCATTCATATGACATTTCATTAATGTTTCTAAATCCATGCTTGTTGTAAATTCTACATACTTCATACGAGAATAACCAAGTACCATGACAAAGGCATAAACCTCTTTCTCCAACCCATCCACTAAATATTTACCCACATACCCCCAATCCATCTGAGCTTGTTTTCCAGGAGGTGTTTCAAACCGCAAGGTTGCCTGCTTCTTAGGATTAACACGATGTGGTTTTACAAACTCTCTTAATATCGTTAATTTCCCTTGGTAACCTAATGATTGAATTTCATCAAATAATACTTCGCAATTGGTTGTCCCTTCTTTTATTCTTTCAAAGATGTATGACTTATAGGGATCTAATTTACTTGTTCGTCCTTCTCCAGGTTTCTTTTCAGGCAATGTATCGAGCTTTATATATTTTCGTATTGTTTTTGGATCAAAGCCTGTCTCCTCTGAAATCGCCTTGATTGTCCATCCTTTCTGATACAGTTCTCTAATCATGAAAAATTCCCCAATCTTGACCATAGTTTCGCCACTCCGTTAGTGTTTTGTTTTGAAACTATTGTCCGTTATTTTAGGGGAATTTGAAACCGTTGTTATTAGGGATTTTATCACCGATGCTTACAATCATTAAATTTTAATCTTAATTTACCTATATTCTTTGAAATAGATAGTCGAAGTCACTTGTATGGGTTGAGGACTGAAAACTTTTCTTTTACAAATAGGTTAACTTCCCTAACTGATGAACCAACGTACCTAGTTCCTTATATCATAGATGGTCTTATAATTGGAGCAATTCTTCAAAAGAAACTTTTAAAATATATAATTTTTATATTTATTCCGGCCTCCTTTATTTTAATATTTACTTTTTCTGTGGCTGGGTTTATTAATGCTTTAATTGTTGTAATAATCACATTATTAATAATGGTAAAGATATTTAAAAAGAAACAAAATGATATTGTATATAAATTTATTAGTTTTACGATACTGACTTTGCTTACTGTCAGTTTAATAATATTAGTCTCAGATATTAATTATCGTACTATTTTTGCGCCGATAATTGATAGGAGTGATACGTTATTTGATGTAAATACATCTACACGTGCACATCAGATGATAATGCCACTCTATTGGATAAACGAATCATCTATATTAAATTTTTTATTTGGACATGGACCTGGCTCTTTTTATTATTTACATTTGACAAAAGACGGGTTATATGGAGCTTTTCAAGCTTCTTCAAGTAATATCATTACTGACTTCATATATGAGTATGGGACTATAGGTATACTGATTTTTTTTACTATGTTTTTTAAATTATTAAGAAATTGCTTACAAAACTTAAGAAATCGATATGAAATAGGCGCATTGATATTGTTTTCACACTTATTGATAAGTTCAATGTACAGAACAGATTTTTCTACTCCTAGATTCTGGATTTTGTTTATTATAATAACATTATTGATGGAAATAGGAGGGAGATATAATGAAAAATATAACAAAAATTTGTATTTTAGCTCCGGTTCATATTTATGATGATGTTAGAGTTTTTCAGAAAGAAGCAATTACATTAGTAAATGAAGGGTATGAGGTTGTATTATTTGCTAGGGCTGAACAAGAAATTCGACGTAAGGGTATACATGTAATACCAGTTCCAAAATATAGGAATAGGTTGGAAAGGTTTATTATACAACCGCAATTAATGTTATCTGTTTTAAAAAAATCCCCTGATATAATACATATTCATAACCCTGATACATTGATTATGGGTTTTATTTTTAAAGCTTTAGGAAAGAAAGTAATTTATGATACTCACGAAGATTTTTCAAAAAGGCTTTTAATGAGACAATGGATACCTAAATATTTTCGTAAGCTATTATCAAAATTAGTATCTTTCATAGAAAGAATTTGTACATTATTTTTTGATGAAGTTATAGTAACCCAGAAGAAAGTTGCAGAGAGATTAGGTTCTAAAACTGTTATTATTGAGAATGCACCAATCACAAAAGGTACTTTAATAAAGCGTTCGCTAGAATTGAGCAAAAATATCGCACGCGGGGATGAACTCCGGCTTATTTACGCTGGGAAAATAGGAGAAGCAAGAGGTTTATATCAAACAATTGAACTCTTAGAGGAGTTGAATAAAAAAATAGACGCCCGGCTGTGGTTGTTAGGTTCAGAAAGTGAAGATAATTCTATTGAAAAGGCAAAGAGTCTCACAGGATGGAAATATGTGGATTACTTTGGGGTGCAGTCGCAAGAAAAAGCATTTGCTTATATAAATAAAGCGGATATAGGACTAATAACTATTCTTGATATAGGAGACCATTCACAGACTAGCCCAAATAAAATATATGAATACCAATTATTTGGCATTCCATTTATAGCAAGTAATTTCCAAGAGTGGAGAACAAGAATGGAAAAGGTTAATTCAGGATACTTTGTTAACCCTGGTAATATAGGGGAAATGAAAGAAAAAATACTACACCTATATCATAATCCTAAACAAAGAAAAACTATGGGAAGCAATGGTCAAAAATTTATTATAGAAAACTACAATTGGGAGATTGAATCCAAAAAATTAATTGAGATATATAAAAATATAGTTTGATGGTGAGTATATGAACTCAAAAAAAATTAGTATAATAACTCCTACTTATAATTCAAGTCAATTTATACATATAACAATAAAATCCATAAAAAAGCAAACATTAGATAACTGGGAATTAATAATTGTTGATGACAATTCTATTGATGAGACGTATAGTATTTTGAAAAGTATTACTCAAATCGACAGTAGGATTAAGCATATTTTATTGAATAAAAACTCAGGTGCTGCAGTTGCAAGAAATACAGCATTAAAGCACGCAAAAGGTAAATACATTGCATTTCTTGATAGCGACGACCTTTGGCATCCAGAAAAATTAAAAAAACAAGTAGAGTTTATGGAAAAAAATAATTATGCGTTTACTTATACAAATTATGACATTATTGATGAACATGGAAATGCGACAGGTAGAATTGTTCGTCCTCCTGCTTCAATGAATTATAATGATTTGTTGAAGAATACATCAATTGGTTGTTTAACAGTAATGCTTAATAAAGATATCTTAGGTGAAATAGAAATGCCTAATATTAGAGCTGGACAGGATACAGCTTGTTGGCTCTCCATTTTAAAAAAAGGATATACAGCATATCGGTTAGATGAAGTGTTAGCTTCTTATCGAACAGTAAGAGGTTCGATATCTAGTAATAAAGTAAAAGCTCTTAAACGCACATGGAGAATTTATAGGGAAGTTGAAAAAATAAATTTACTTAAATCTTCTTGGTATTTCTCTCATTATGTCTATAATGCAATCAAAAAGCGAGTTTAGGAAAAGAGGTGTTACAACATGAAAACAATCCTTCTCTCTGGTGGTTCTGGAAAGCGTTTATGGCCTTTATCTAACGATGCAAGGTCAAAACAATTTTTGAAAATATTGGAAAACGAAAAAGGCGACTATGTTTCAATGGTCCAGCGTGTATGGAGTCAGCTAGAATCTGTCAATCTAGCTGACTCTTCTATTATTGCAACGAGCCAAACGCAAGTGGATATGATTGAAAGCCAAATTGGACAGGATGTTCCATTAATTGTGGAACCCCAACGAAGAGATACGTTTCCTGCTATTGCCTTAGCAGCAACGTATCTCTATTCAGTTGAAGAGATCCCTTTCGATGAGGTCGTAACGGTTTTGCCCGTTGATCCTTATGTAGAGGATGCTTTTTTTGAACGGATGAAAGAAATTGAAACATTGATCAAGACTTCAGATACGGAAATTGCACTTGTTGGGGTAGAGCCGACCTATCCATCTTCTAAATATGGGTATATGATTCCTCAAGATTTAAATCATAACTCCTATATTATTGAAGTAAGTCATTTTAAAGAAAAGCCTTCTGAAGAAGAAGCGGAGCTTTTGATTGAGCAAGGTGCTTTATGGAATACAGGCGTATTTGGTTTTAAGCTTGAATACCTTATCTCTCTACTTGCTGATAAAGGTTTACCTATTCATTATTACGAATTATTAAATCAGTATGGAAAGCTTGAGAAAATTAGCTTTGATTACGAAGTTGTGGAAAAAGCGAAGAACATTAAGGCACTGATCTATAAAGGATATTGGAAAGACCTTGGAACGTGGAATACGTTGACAGAGGAAATGGCAACTAATCAAATTGGTCGAGGGATTATTAGTCCTGATTCTAACAATACGCACTTGGTAAATGAGCTCGACATTCCGGTTGCTGTTCTTGGCATGACGGATACGGTTGTTGCAGTAAGTGCTGATGGAATCCTTGTGACAGAAAAAAGTGCGAGCCCACGGATTAAAGAGCTAATGAAAGACCATGCTCAACGTCCGATGTTTGAGGAGAGAAGATGGGGTTGGTACCATGTTCTAGACCATGCTAAGTATGAAAATGGTCTAGAAGTATTAACGAAACGAATTAGTGTAAAAGCAGGAAAAAACCTTAGTTATCAACGTCATCAGAAGCGAAGTGAAGTGTGGACCATTGTTAAAGGGTTTGGTGAGTTTGTTTTGGAGGATGAAGTTTCAATTGTCAAGGCAGGCGATGTTTTGCAAATTCCATTAGGTGCAAAACACGGGATAAAAGCACGAAGCGAACTAGAATTTATAGAAGTTCAAACCGGTACTGATCTCGTTGAAGGTGATATTGAGCGTATTTTTATGACATGGGAAGAGGTTGAAGAGCATTGCATGGCGTGATTTAACATTTAAACTTTTTGTATTTAGTAGGTTACTAGAGAGCATTGATATAGAAGTCCGAAAAGCCATTATCCTTGCCAGCAAGGCTCGGTCATGAGATTGCCTGTGCGAGCCGTTTGCAGTTCTATTAGGAGATGATATTGTCCAATATGAAAAGCCGTGTTTAAAGCAAATGATTTCGGTATTTGATCGCTATCATTCTTCTGTTTTAGGAGTATAGTTTGTACCAGATGAAACAGTATCAAAATATGGCATCATGGCAGCGAAAGGAAAGGAGATTGAGCGTGGTGGTATTCAAGCTGATTCACTTGTTGAAAAGTTTTCTCTTGGAGAGGTCCCATCTAGTTTAGCGATCATAGGGAGATATGTGCTTCGTCCTGAAATTTTCCGATATTGACAGACCTTGAACCTGGATTGGGGAATGAAATTCAGCTAACAAATGTCCTCGTTAAGCTAAATCAACAGCAAGCGGTTCTCGCTTATAAATTTAAAGGTGTTCGCTATGACGTTGGTGATAAGTTAGGATTTATTCAAGCGACGTTTGATTTTGCGTTAAATAGAGAGGTTTACTTGATGGTGTACAGCCTCTATTTAGAGCGAGTGTTGAGTCAAGAATTTGCAAAGTAACTACTTGAAAATTTACTGTCACTCCCAACAATTTATCAATAGTATTTAAATCACCAAGAGGAAAACAGACACAGCATATTAAGAGCAGTTCTCTTTTCTATGGAAAGTGAGAGGAGCGTTTATCTCAACAACCGCTCCCCCCACTGAGTATTCTTTGCCACCATCCTCCGCTTCTCGGCGGCGAGCATTCCAGCTACCGTCCTGTAGAAATATTGAGTAGAGCTTGTTCGGATCTTATTTTGCTTGTAGCGGTAGACGGTTTCTTTGAAGGCTTGGATGATGATAGGTAGGTGTTCGTCAATGGGACCGTCAAATTTCATTGAGCTGTGGACGATGGTGGCACGGTCCCATAGCTTGCAGATTTCTTTTGCTTTCGACAAAGGATGCTGGCACATAGGCTGGGACGAAGCTGGCATCGAGTGCTTCGATGGTAGGTGGACGAAGATCTTGCTTGGGCTTTTTAGTTTTCAGTAATCTAGCTTCGGCTGCTTTTTTGCTTGGTTGAGCTGTTGTCTGGTCTTGTTTTTGCGGGGGCTTGCGCTCTGTCAATTGGTCTTGATTCGCTCCGTCAAAGCGGTGAAAGATGTAGACGTTGTGTGAGTAGCCGCCTTTTTCTCGGATCGTGTGGTGGATCGTGAAGATGCCAAAGGCTTTGGCTTTTCGAAGCATTCGTTCAAAGGTAGAGCGGGAGATCCCGCCTTTCTCTGAGTGTGAGGCTTGTACAAGCTTGCTAATGCGGGCATTGCAAACGCCGTATTTTTTGACGCTGTATTGAATCAGTTTTTCAAAGGCGATCCTTTCTCCTTTCGTAAAACGTTCGCAAAAATACTCTAATGCTTGGGAAATTGATTGATTAAATTCTTTGACGGAGTTGAACTCACTTAGATGGGCAAATTGTTCAATGCTTCCAGATTTCATGGGTGCTGCCTCCTTTTCAACGTTCCTTCATTTTTTATATAGGCTTTTATGAAAGGAATAGGTGAGGCGAAGTGGTGAAAGAGAGGGATATTTTTTGGATAAGAGGAGATGAGCTGCATATGAGTGACAGTGTGCATTCAAGAGGTCAGGCAACCTCTGCTTTACTAGAGCTAATGAAGCTAGTGAAGGAGCTGGAGGGGCAAGACGTTTCGACACAGGAGGCCTTAGCGTTCATTGAGGAAGAATGGAAGCGGCGACCTGAATTGCGGGGGGAAGGGTCCGTAAAAAAGAGCGTTTGCAATTGAGTGCAAATTCTTCTTTTTTATGTGCTTGTCACTCCTCGGAATTTGGCGAAGTAACGGGAGAACAGCAAATTACGGACAAAAATGAAAGTCAAAAGCTTGTTCATAAATGATCCGATTATAGGTTTTATTACTAGTTTTTGTTAGAATGATAAGGGGTAAGATTTTAAAAGTTAAGGTGATGCTTTGAAAAAATTAAAAGTCCTTGTGAGTGCAGCGCTCCTGCTTGGTTGGGCGTCTTTGATCTTTTTTGCCTCTTCTCAGCCTTATACAGACCAGGATTTGCGGCCGATGCTTGGGGATTTTAATCTTGCGTGGGTTGAGCGCTTCTTTGGTTGGGTTTCTTTTACGTATTCGAGCTCTGTGATTAGTGTTGAGACAAGAGGGGCTGCAGGGTTTGTAGAGTTTTTCATTCGAAAAGGGACCCATGTCGTTGTGTTCTTTGTCCTCGGGTTTTTGGTGATGGTGTTGTTAGGCTTTACTCGAATGAGGCTGCGAACAAGTGCTGTTCTTGCTTTTATCTGTGTCGCACTTTTTGCCGCAATCGATGAATACCGTCATTTGATTCATCCAGGACGAACGGGGCTAATTGAGGATGTCATTTTGGATTGCATTGGAGGGGCGATGGGGATTGCGGTCGTCGTCTTTTGGCAGAGACATAGACAGAGAAAAGAAGGGGCTTAAGAAAAGGATGGATGCAAGGAGGTAGGTTATGGACATGAAAAAAGGGATTGTGATTGGTTCAATCGCGCTTATTGCGGTTCTTCTTATTGTTGGGAATCTCGTATTCCAGCAGCGTGTAGAAGAGACAAGGCAAGTGGGGGATGGAATGAATGAGCAGGCTGAGGGTGGAGGAAGCTCAACCGCTGTCAATGAAGATGAAGAGAGCGAAGGTGCGTTTGGGGTCGATGAAGAAGGCTTGAGTACGAGTGGTCGAGTCTATGCGGAATCGAATCAAACAAGGGAAGAAGAACGTTCGGTTTCTGCAAGTGAGAGTAGAAGCCAGGGGGGATCGAGTGCGTCTGAATTTGGAACTTCAACCTCAAATGCAAGTGAGACAAGCTCTTCAAATCGAGAGTCGAACGGATCATCTGGAAACAAGCAAACTTCCGAAAACAATAACGGAAAAAGCTTATCTGAAATCCGTCAAAAGTACGTGGGGATTTTTCAGCAAATGGAGTTTCAGCAGAGTGGGAAGGTTAATCGTTTAATTGCCGAGGCGGAGAATGAAGTGCTTCGCTACGGTTTAGAGAATGTTGACACGAGTAAATACCGTTCTCGTGCACAGGCACTTGAAGCGAGTGCAGATGCTGAATTTTATAGAGAGCTGGATAAGCTGAAACAAGAGTTGCGAGCAAATGGACATAGTGAAGGCGCAGCGCTAGAGTTTCAACAAATGTACGAACAAAGAAAAGAAACACGACGACAAGAATTAGAAGCGAGAGCAAGTGGATATTAACGCCACTTGCTCTTTCTGTTGTTGGGTTTATAGAAATATTGATAACGTTCTGCTAATCTAATGCTATATTATAAAAAGATTAAATCATTACATAGTCACTAGGTTAGTAGAAATTTATCAATATTTTATGAGGTGATAAGAAGTGAAAAAATTTCCTTTCAGTAAGAAAGCAGTAAATGTGATGCTTGCAACGGCACTTGTTGCAACACCTCTTGCTGTGACTGTTCCGGTTGCGGACAGTGTTGCTGTTGCCGAGCAACAAACGCTGAAGAGTGCGATTGATGATCGGTTGACACAGGAGAATGTAAACACAACCGCAGTGCAACTGAGTAAAGATCTAGCATCCTTGACGTTAGCAACAACGAAAGCAGAGCTAGAGGAGGCGATCACAACCTTGCAATCCGAAACAAATGAAGCGGCGATCGCAGCTGTGTTTGGTGCAGGGACAACGTCAGATGATTTAATCGAAGCCGTTGCGCTGACGTTTCAATCCATTCAATCATTACACAGAGATAAGTCAAAAGATGAGTTTAGCAGTTACGTAGTACGTGTAGGCTATGAAGCTTTTGGAAGAGAAGCAATTAATGAAGCTATTTCTAAACATCCTAACGAAGTAGGAAGCTTAAATACACGTATGCAAAATAGTATTGGGATCGGTTTTACTGGTTTATTTACTGTTCTTATTGATTTAGAAGAAGCGATTGGAACATTTGATTTAGCAGCCAAACAAGATTTTGCAGAAGCCATGTTTGATGTTCAAAAAGCAACGCCGCTTCCAACAAAGCCGACGAAAGCGAACCTTGTTGATTTTGTTTCAAGCGTTTATGGCAAGCTTTCACCAGATACAATTGATGTAATCAATACTGGTAAAACGAATTTAGATAATTTAAGAGAAGATCAGTGGGAAAATATTTTAGGAGTATCAGTGTCTGTTCCAACACCGCCACCAGCTCCAGGTCCAGCGCCAGGACCGGCGCCAGGACCGTCCCCAACACCAGACCCTGATCCAGACCCAACTCCAGGCCCTGTTGAACCAATTCCTATTAATGATGCAATCGAAGTAGAGATTGATGGAGATCGAGCAATTCATCGTGTAAATGCTGAGACGTTTGCTGAAATCATTCATAATGCTGAGCAAGTGGAGCGTGTCATGCTAACTATCACAAAGGATGAAGGGCAAACGGGTGAGCTTGTTATACCAACTGCTGCAATTGAAGCACTTGCAGAAGTGAACGCAAATGCGGTTGTTGATGTGACGACAGATGAAGGGAGTATTAGCCTTCCAGTAAGTGAGCTTCGTGATGAAGCGCTGCGTACACGATTAGGTGTGACCGAAGGCGATGTTGAGCTTTCGATTTCTGTAAATGCAGTGGCTGATTCAGCTGAGCGGGTTGCAGAGCTTGGTATTAATGCGAAATCATCGATTGTTGAGTTTTCTATTGTCGCTCGTTCTGGTGATGTGGAGGCTCCAGTGAACCGTTTTGTTCAATATCTTGAACGTGACCTCGTTCTTTCTGAAGACGTGAACCCGGATCGCACGGTTGTTGTTCGTGTCAATGCGGATGGAACGCTAACGGTTGTGCCGACGATTGTCCGTGACGGTCGTGTAACGTTCAAGAGCTTTACGAACAGCTACTATGTAGCGGTTGAGCGTGAAGCATCCTTTACCGATCTTCGTGATGACTACTGGGCGAAAGAGCAAATTGAGAAGCTAGCCGTTCGTGATATTTTCCAAGGTCGTCAGGATGGAACGGTAGCTCCAGGTGAGCCTGTCACTCGTGTGCAATTAGCCGTGTTAATTACACGTGCTC
>NZ_ANNK01000027.1 GCF_000334155.1 Halalkalibacterium ligniniphilum
CGATTGTTGAGTTTTCTATTGTCGCTCGTTCTGGTGATGTGGAGGCTCCAGTGAACCGTTTTGTTCAATATCTTGAACGTGACCTCGTTCTTTCTGAAGACGTGAACCCGGATCGCACGGTTGTTGTTCGTGTCAATGCGGATGGGACGCTAACGGTTGTTCCGACGATTGTCCGTGACGGTCGTGTAACGTTCAAGAGCTTTACGAACAGCTACTATGTAGCGGTTGAGCGTGAAGCATCCTTTACCGATCTTCGTGATGACTACTGGGCGAAAGAGCAAATTGAGAAGCTAGCCGTTCGTGATATTTTCCAAGGTCGTCAGGATGGAACGGTAGCTCCAGGTGAGCCTGTCACTCGTGTGCAATTAGCCGTGTTAATTACACGTGCTCTTGCCCTTGTGAGCGATGTGGAGTACGATGGTCGCTTTGTTGATGTACAAGGTGATGAGTGGTTTATGGGTGAATTTATGGCAGCGATTGAGGCAGGAATTGTCCTCGGTCGTCAGGATGGAACATTCTCACCAAATGAGCCAGTTAATCGTCAGCAAGCAGCTGCGATGATTTCACGTGCAATGGAGCATATTGGCTACAATGAAGCAGATCTAGATACTACAAAATCAATCACTCAATACCCTGATGCTGAGCGTATTGGCGAATGGGCAGAAGCGGATGTTGAGCGTCTCCTTCAAGCAGGAATCATGGAAGGACGTAACACAGGTCTCTTTGACCCAACGGATGAAACCACTCGTGCGCAAATGGCAGCAATGCTTGAACGCTTCTTGATTTTCTCTGATTTAATGAATGAATAAATGAATGAATGAATAGTAGTTGGAATTGGAGCAAGTCCTTTATGGCTTGCTCTATCTTTTTTTTGGATAAAAAGTAAGAAGACGCCACATTTCGACAAAATGCTATGCTATACTAAATGGTGTAGAATAAATGTGAAAACTTGGAGGAGCTACACGCTTATGGAAGAAACGATTAGTCTCCGTGAAATTTTTGCGACCCTGAAAAAAAGGCTAGCCATGATCGTTGTGATTACAGTTCTAGCTGTCACCGCAAGTGGAGCGGTCAGTTATTTTTTCTTAACACCGATGTATCAAACGACGACGCAGATTCTTGTCAGCCAGCAAGCAACAGGTGCCACATCTGCTTTGCAATCTGCGGGGTTTGATGTGGATTCGCAATACATACAAACGTATAATGTCATTTTAAAAAGTCCGTACATTTTAAATGAGGTCATTGAAGAATTAGGGCTTGAACGAAGCCATCAGCAGTTGAATCAACAGCTGCAGGTTTCTCAGGAGGGGCAGTCTCAAGTCGTGACGATTCGAGTGGAAGATGTGAATCCAGCGTTGGCTGTGGACATTGCAAATACGACAGCAGCCGTTTTTCAACGTGAAATTGCCAACTTGCTTCGTGTCGACAATGTGGTGATTTTAGCTGAAGCTGAAATGGCAGATCCGCCAGTACCTGTGAGCCCGAATCCGCCGCTTAATATGGCGATCGCCTTTGTGGTTGGTTTGATGACAGCCGTTGGATTGGC
>NZ_ANNK01000028.1 GCF_000334155.1 Halalkalibacterium ligniniphilum
CTTTTTACTCGAATACCTGGATCAGACGATTCGTCATGAGGAAGACATTGAGAACTACTTAGGTATCCCTGTGCTTGGAACGGTGACAAAAATGGATGAGGTGAAGTCACCTCAAGGAAAGCGAAAGAAGAAGTTAGGACGTGAGAGCCATGAGTCGAGCAAGTCAGCGAGCTAATCAAGAGCAGCGGAAGCTAATTAGCCATTTTGAGCCGAAATCACCGATCACTGAGCAATACCGGGCGATTCGGACCAATTTGGACTACGCTTCCATCGAAGAAAAGCTGCAGACGATTCTTGTCACATCGGCAGGTCCAGGAGACGGGAAGTCAACGACGGTGGCAAATCTAGCTGTTGTTTTGGCCCAGCAGGAAAAGCGGGTGCTTTTAGTTGATGCGGATTTGCGAAAGCCGACAGTTCATTATACGTTTCGCCAATTTAACCATCGTGGGCTGACCAATGTGCTCACCCAGCAATCGTCATTTGCAGACGCAGTTGCAACGACCCAAGTGCCACATCTGGATGTGCTTACTAGTGGTCCGATTCCGCCGAATCCATCGGAGCTCCTTGGCTCCCATGCAATGAGCCGTTTTATCGAGGAGGTCACTAGCTTGTACGAGTATGTGCTATTCGACACACCGCCGATGCTCGCTGTGGCCGATGCGCAAATTTTGGCGAATGTCTGCGATGGCTCGATCCTTGTTGTTCGCAGTGGCGGAACCGACCGCCAAGGGGCGATCAAAGTGAAGGAGCTCCTTGCGCAAGGAAAAGCAAAGCTGCTTGGGGCTGTTTTAAATGAAAAGGCCGTCAAGAACAGCTCCTATTACTATTATTACGGGGAATCGAAGTAACATACCGCTGCTCTTTGTGAAGCGTTCTTCACAAGGGGCGGCTTTTTTGTGTTGGAGAAGTATAATTTTGAGTTGTTAAAAATTTAAAGGGCTAGCAACGAAGGCTTTTTATGGAGGACTTGGCGATGGGTCAAGTTTTTGAAGCGGACACAGGTTCCTTTATTTGTGGAAAAAGATACGTTTGCTCTCTAGAAGTCAATCATGAATTTGCGCACCACTCAGGTGAGGGTACTCTTCCAACCAGGCAAGTATCCAGTCTTTGTAGCTGTCTCATTTCTTTTTCCTGTTCAGTATAAGCTTTTGCTTCATCAAATGTCATCTCTAAATATTTATAGACAGTCGGTCTTGAATCTTAAGCTCCTTAGCGATTTGTGCTACTTTAAATTTTCGTTTATGTAGTTCTTGAATCTTTCCATGTAACAAGAACTTCCCTCCTAATCCTAACCTCCAGTAAAGAAGTTTATTGAATTTATGTATGTAAAAAAAAGAAAAGTTGCTGAGAAAATGGAACTGAATATAAAAAGATGTGTATTTTAATGAGTTAAAAAATCAGAAAATTCATTCAATTAAGTCCCCAATCTAAAAAAACTACCCCATAGAATGAAAAATTAATTAAGAACGTTGCGGAATTTGATACAGATTATTACAAATGTTTCTGTTTTGACGAAAAAGATGAAAGATTAACGGAAAATATACTATATTTCCCTTCTTTTTGTCGTTTATTTACCTAACTGGAGGTATGTTTAAATTTTTTGAAATAAAGGTAAGTGAACTAACGAAAAATTTTAGAGGTGAGTTGAATGATCGATATACACAGCCACATTCTTTGGGGGATGGATGACGGTCCTGAGCGTCTTGAGGATGCAGTAGTGATGGCAAAACAAGCTCAGGAACAAGGAATCTATGCGATGATCGCTACGCCGCATTATAAAAATGGACACTATGAAAACAAAAAAAAAGAGATAAAAAAAGCTGTTGAAAAATTTAATCACGAACTACGGCTTCAGAAGCTTGATGTAAATATCGTTCCAGGCCAGGAAGTGAGACTCCATAGACATCTGTTGGACGATTATAGGAAAGGCGACATCCTTACTTTAAATGAAGGACGCTATTTACTCGTTGAATGTCCATCTGGTCGGGTTCCTACATACACAAACAAAATTTTATATGAACTACAAGTGGCAGGCATTATCCCGGTGCTGGCTCACCCCGAACGTAATCAGGAGTTTATTGAACATCCAAATAAGCTGTTTGAAGTTGTCAATAGAGGCGTTTTAACACAGGTCACTGCCTCGAGTCTAACCGGACGATTTGGGAAAAAAGTGAAGAGATTTGCAGAACAGTTAATTGAAAACAGGCTGACTCATTTTATCGCTTCTGATACACACAACATTGGCAGCAGACCTAATGAACTTAGGCTAGCTTTTGAAACAATTGCAAATACGTTTGACCAAAATACAGTCTACTTGCTTCAGGAAAACGCAGAGTCACTTATATATGGGGAAGAGGTATACGCTGATCCCCCAAATCAAATTAAGCAAAAAAAATTCTTAGGAATTTTCTAGGTTGTGATCAAAAAAATTAGGTGATGTCTCCTTGCCTTTATCTAAGGAGGTACTCGACTATGCTGTGGGTATTAACATACCTTAGGCGCTTGTGTCGCCAAGGGCGTGGTGTGAGGAGAGGTTAAATGCCTCCGGGGTATAACCCTATTTTTGTCTATTTCGTAAGGTAATAAAAAGCCTTAACCGGCGTTCATTCCGGGCTTGAATAACGGTGGTTAGGGCTTTTTTAGGGGTTATTTTGCAAAAGGAGGTTGGCCATGACCTATAAGAAACGAATTGCCTCACTTGTCCTTTTTGATTCATTCATTGTTATGATCTCAATCTATTTAAGCAACTTTATCCTTGTACCAACCAGCAGTCCGTTTACACATGTGCTGATTGTTAGCTCGGTTGTCCTGCTTGTCAGTCATCATTTCTTTGCCTACATTTATAAGCTGTATAAGCGTGTGTGGAAATATTCAAGCATGAATGAACTTTATGCGATTGTGATGGCTGTCACTTTTTCGGTTATTATAACTGGGCTGGCACAGACGTTTATGATTCAGGATGTTTACTTCCGAACGCTTACAATCACTTGGATGATGCACATCCTTTTAATCGGGGGTTCTCGCTTTTCGTGGCGAATGTACAGAGATACGTATATGAAACATAAGAAAGACCGCAAGCGAACCTTTATCATCGGTGCAGGATCAGCAGGTACAATGATCGCGAGGCAGCTAAAACAAAACAATGAAGCAAAGCTTGATCCGATTGGTTTTATTGATGATGACCTAAGAAAGCACCAGCTTGAGATTTTCGGAGTTCCTGTTTTAGGAAGCGTGAGCGAAATTGAGGAGCTTATTCATGAACAGAAGATCGAACATATTGTGATAGCGATCCCCTCACTTAATCGACAAAGACTGAATCAAATTTTTCAGGAATGCTCAAAAACCGATGTTAAAACGCAAATACTACCGAGAATGGAAGATTTATTGCTGGGTACTGTGGAGGTAAATCAGTTCCGGGACGTGGGAGTAGAGGATTTACTCGGTCGCGAACCAGTTGAGCTAGATATTGATGGGATTGCCGACTACATATCAAATAAAACCGTACTCGTTACAGGAGCTGGGGGCTCAATCGGATCTGAAATTTGCCGGCAGATCTCACGGTTTACACCCAAGGAGCTTATCTTACTCGGTCACGGAGAAAATAGTATTTACACAATTGAATTGGAATTAAGAAGGAAACTGCCAGACTTAAAGATAACGACAGAAATATCTGATATTCAAGATCGCAAGAAAATGTTTGAAATCATGGCGCACCGAACCCCACATGTCGTTTTCCATGCAGCCGCTCATAAGCATGTACCACTTATGGAGAGAAATCCAGAGGAAGCTGTTAAAAATAACATCATTGGGACGAAAAATGTGGCTGAAGCAGCTGATGCAGCTCACGTGAATACGGTTGTCATGATTTCAACAGATAAAGCCGTCAACCCCACAAGTGTAATGGGGGCAACAAAGAGGATAGCCGAAATGGTGATTCAGCATATGGATCTTATCAGTAAAACACGTTTTGTCGCAGTTCGTTTTGGTAATGTACTTGGCAGTCGCGGCAGCGTCATTCCATTGTTTAAACAGCAAATAAAAAATGGCGGTCCTGTTACGGTTACGCATCCAGACATGGTGCGTTACTTTATGACAATTCCTGAAGCATCTCGTCTTGTGCTACAGGCGGGAGCACTTGCAGAAGGTGGCGAAGTGTTTGTGCTTGATATGGGAGAGCCAGTCAAAATTATCGACTTGGCAAAAAATCTTATTAAACTATCAGGCTTTAACGAAGAAGACATACCTATTGTCTTCACCGGCATGCGTGCAGGTGAAAAAATGTATGAGGAGCTACTCAGCAAAGAAGAGCGACACACCGAGCAAGTCCATCCAATGATTTATCGAGGTAAAACGCCGCAAGTAAACATCCATATAATCGATGAATTGATTGAGAAATTTCAATGCGAGACAACAGAATGGTTACGCGCGCGAGTGCTTGATATTGCTAACTTTCGTGTGAGTCAATTAAAGGCTTATCGTGCGGCAAAGTAAACCTAAACTCGTTAAGTATTTGGGGGTTGGTTCGAGAAAAATTGTGAAAAAGGGAGAGACGAGATGATCAATTTCGCTATTATCGGTTGTGGACATATTGCCCAAAAACACGCAGAAGCCATCCATCGTGCAACGGGGGCAAAGTTGTTGGCTATCTTTGATAAAGAAGAAGAAAGAACAAAGCCATATCAACAAAAATTTGGCGCAAAAGGATATTCTCGGTATGAAGAGCTACTCGATGATAGAGAGGTAGATATCGTCTGTATTTGCACGCCAAGTGGCACACACCCATTCTTAACAATTAAGGCAGCTGAGGCTAAGAAGCATGTCATTGTTGAAAAGCCAATGGCTCTGAAGGTGGAAGATGCGGAAAAGATGATCCGAGCTTGTGAGCAAAACAATGTTAAGCTCGCAGTCGTCCATCCTAATCGCTTCCGTCCCGTCATGCTCGAATTAAAAAAAGTAATGGAAGAGGGTCGATTAGGAAAAATCAGCCATGTAAATGCGGTGGTCCGTTGGAATCGCAACCAAGCCTATTACGAGCAAGCGCCGTGGCGGGGGACGAAAGAACACGATGGTGGTGTCTTGATGAACCAAGCGATTCACAATCTTGATTTATTGTTGTGGCTTGTGGGGGATGTGAAAGAGGTCATGAGCATGAGTGCAACAAGGCTCCGTAACATTGAAACAGAGGATGTTTCAACAGGTGTTGTCACGTTTTCAAGCGGAGCATTGGGAGTTGTAGAAGCAGCGGTAACGATCTATCCAAATAACCTAGAAGAAACAATTAGCATTTTTGGTGAAAATGGAACCATTAAAATTGGTGGGCCTACTGCTAGTTATATCAAGCATTGGAATGTAGCTTCAATGGACGATCAACAAACAAATGAATTAATTGAAAGAGTGAAAATAGATCCGTTTGGAAAGCCAGGCCATCAATGGATTGTTGAAGACATGGTACAAGCCATCCTGGAAGAGAGAGAACCAGTAGTGAGCGGTCAGGATGGTTTGAAGGCACTTCAATTTGTCGAAAGCATGTACCGCTCAGCTGAAATCGGTCAAAAGGTGAAGCTAGAAAAAGAACTGACACACAGCTAACCTAGGAGGGAAACAAATGGCAATTAGCAATCAAGAAATGAAAATTGAGCCCTTGGCTTATCAGCTTATTCAGAAATTCGAAACAAAAACGGCGAAAATTGGTGTTGTCGGCTTAGGTTATGTAGGTCTTCCCCTGGCAGTGGAAAAAGCAAAGGCAGGTTACAGCGTCATTGGGTTTGACGTTCAGCAAGAAAAAACACAAATGGTGAACAAAGGAATCAATTATATTGGCGATGTGGTCGATGAGGATTTAATTACTTATACAAAACAAGGTAGGCTAAAAGCAACAACCGATTATTCACTTATCGGGGAATTGGATGCTGTCGCCATTTGTGTACCCACCCCTTTAGATATTTACCAGCAGCCAGACACCTCGTATGTGGAGTGTTCAACAAGAGAAATTTCTCAATACATAAGAAAGGGGATGCTTGTTGTACTAGAGAGCACCACTTATCCGGGAACAACCGAAGAAATTGTAAAGCCAATATTAGAGGAAAGTGGCCTAATATGCGGTAAGGATATTTTTATTGCCTACTCTCCAGAGCGAGTAGATCCTGGAAACAAAACTTTTAATACAAAAAATACACCAAAAGTCGTTGGAGGAGTAACCTCTTCATGCACCGCTGTGGCAGCAGTTATGTATCGGGAGGTTCTGGAAAGCGAAGTGCATGAGGTGACATCGCCTGCGGTCGCAGAAATGGAGAAAATACTTGAAAATACATTCCGGAACATTAATATTGCCTTAGCAAATGAAATGGCCATCCTCTGCAATAAGATGGGACTTGATGTCTGGGAAGTCATTGATGCAGCTGCAACGAAGCCCTATGGTTTCATGCCGTTCTATCCAGGACCAGGCTTAGGAGGCCATTGCATTCCAATCGACCCTTTTTATTTAACTTGGAAAGCACGGGAATATAATTATCACACCAAATTAATTGAGGTTGCAGGGGAAATTAACAACATGATGCCAGATTTTGTTGTAAACCGCTGCGTTCAAATCTTAAATAAGGAGGGAAAAGCGCTAAAGGATGCAAAAATCCTTATATTGGGAGTAGCGTATAAAAAAGACGTTAAGGATTATAGGGAATCACCCGTTCTTCCGATCATCAACCAATTAGAGGAAGCGGGTGCAGAGTGGACAGTAGTCGATCCGCATGTAACGGAGTTTAAACTGAATGAAAAGATGAAGAAAACGGAAACAACGCTCAATGACAAGTTGTTAGAAGAGGCAGATTTAACCATAATGACAACAGACCATAGCTGTTTTGATTATGACCAGATTTCAAAAAAAGCGAACATCATTTTTGATACGAGGGATGCATTTAAAGACAAAAACGTAACCATAGATCGTTACTATAAATTGTAAAAATCCAAAGAAGGTAAAATCATGTTAAAAAAGCTGTTAGGAAATGATTTTAATCGAAACGTGTTAACACTCCTTACCGGTACCTCTGTAGCACAAGCGATACCAATCGCCATCTCACCGATTTTAACGAGGTTATATACACCAGAGGATTTCGGTGTGTTAGCATTGTTTATTGCAATCACCGTCATTTTTGGTTCAATCGCTAATGGAAGATATGAGTTAGCAATTGTGTTGCCAGAAAAAGAGGAGGAGGCGATTAATCTTGTTGCTCTATCGATCGTCATTTCTTTTCTATTCAGTACTGGATTGTTCTTTATTATGATATTGTTTCATACACCTATCGTTCAGCTCTTAGGGAACAATGCCATCTCTTTTTGGTTGTACCTTGCTCCCTTAACCGTCTTCTTTATTAGCTTATTTAACAGTTTGCTCTATTTAAATACGAGACTGAAGGCATTTAAAAAGATAGCACAAGTACATATTTATAAATCAATCGCACTAGCCTTCATTCAATTAACATTAGGGATCTTTAAAGGAGGATCCTCAGGTCTTGTCATGGGACAAATTGCTTCGCATTTGACGGCAAATGGGAAGCTTTTTGTCTATCTATTAAAAAATAAAAAATTGCTTCTCAAAATTAATAAAAAAGAGATGATAAGAATGGCTAAGCGGTATATTAGATTTCCAAAATTTTCAATGTGGGCAACCTTAGCTAATAACTTGTCTCAGAATATAAACAACATTTTTATTTCGACTTTTTTCTCGGTGAGCACATTAGGATCCTACTTTCTCGTGCAAAGAATTCTTGGATTGCCGGTCAGCTTGATCGGTACATCTATTTCAAATGTGTTCTATCAACGAGCAACAGAAGAAAGAAATGTAACTGGAAATGCCAGCACCACGTTTAAGTCAACTTTATTAAAATTAGCGGTCATCTCTATTATGTTCTTTCTACCGTTGTACTTTGTAATTGAAGATTTAGTGACGATTGTTTTTGGAGAGACGTGGAGGAATGCTGGAGAATATGCAAAATATTTGATTCCTTTGATGTTTATAAGATTTATAGCTGTACCATTATCCTTAACGACAATGGTTTTTGAAAAACAAAACATCGATCTCAGTTGGCAGCTTGGTTTTTTAGGGTGGATGGGGATACTATTTAGCATGACAGTAATGTACGATTTATCCATTACGATGTTTTTAATGTTTTATGCGATATTACTCAGTATCCATTATATCATGATTATATTAATAACCTATCGATTAGCATTGGGGAATGAAGGAAATAAATGACAGCCACATAAACCGTTATTGAACACACTTAATAACAAGAAATTAAGGATATGGAGAATGATATGTGGAGACAAATTGAGGTTAAAAAGAAGTATTTATCTACCATTTTTTTCACTCTATTGCTTAAAATAGTATTAGAATACGGGTATTATACATTTGTACACCCTCTATTTGGTTACTCGGGATTTTACTTAGAGGTTTCACTAATTAAAATGTTGGAATCGTATATCGTGGTCATCTTTTTATCCTTCCTATTTTCAACGTTGGATGATGTGAATAAACCAAGTAAAATTGTTTGTTATATTCTATTTATCAATTTGTTTTTACCAATTTCGTCATTATACTGGCTGCAGAATCAATCGCGCGTGTTTTTCTTGGTCATCTTTTTTTCTTGTCTACTATTGTATTTTATGACAAAAAAATTAAAACCGATTCAAGTAGCAACATTAAAAGAGGGAAGTAATGTTGCTTTTTTTGTTGTTATCGGTATAACGATTTCGGTATATGGTTATTTAATCGTTACAGGAGGTCTACAAAGGATAAATCTTAATTTGTTAAATGTTTATGAAACAAGAGATTATTATTCAGAAAGTAATGTTCCACTAATGGGTTACTTGCTGCCGTGGCAAGCGCATGTCATTAATCTTTTTTTTCTCATTTACGGATTAATTAAATCAAGCAAAAAAATCATCGTATTCACGTTGTTCTTACAAGTATTTTTATTTTCAATGACAAATTTTAAGAGCTTTCTTTTTGCACCGCTAGTGGTAGTTGGTTTGTATTTCATCTTAAAAAATGAATTAAAAAATAAGCTTTTGCTACTAATGACATTCTCTCTATCGGTTTTAATGATCCTATTAATCCTCATGTATGAAATCTCAGAGAACATCGTATTATTATCGATTTTTCTAAGAAGATTGTTCTTTGTACCAGCAAGCTTACAATATACATATTACGATTTCTTCGAAAATATGGAAAAGTATAAGCTCTCGAATTCTATCTTCTCTTCATTCTTTGAGAATCCATATAATATTGGACCAGTAGGATTAATCGCACGTGAAGTCTATGGGAGAGAATTCGCACCGAACGTAGGGATTTTTGGGGATGGTTACTTAAATTTTGGTTTAATCGGAATCATCCTGTTCGTCATGATTTTGGGAGGAGTATTACTTATCTTTGATAGTGTGGCAAGGAAATCGCCAACCATTCTTTCCATGTCAATCATTATCATTCCATCAATGTCATTGGTTAACTCGGCCATGTTTACGAGCTTTGCGACCCATGGAATTTTATTTGCAATATTTATTACTTGGTTAACAAGTACTTTATTTAATCAGACGGAAAGGAATACCTTATAAATGAAAATCTGTCATCTAACTTCGGCGCATCCATACAAAGATACCCGCATATTTTTAAAAGAGTGCCGTTCACTTTCAAAAAGTGGATATGCCGTTCATTTAATTGCTCCTTCTGCCCCTAATGAAAAAATCAATGGAATAGATGTTCACGGAGTAGAAAAGGAAGCTGGTGGTCGGTTTAAGAGAATGACTAAAACCGTTAATGATGTGTACAAGAAAGCAGTAGATATCAATGCTGAAATCTATCATTTTCATGACCCTGAACTTATTCCAGTAGGCTTAAAATTAAAGAGAGCAGGAAAAAAGGTCATCTATGATGTTCACGAAGATGTGCCGCGCCAAATTTTATCTAAGCATTGGATTAGAAAGGGCATCCGTAGGTCGATTTCATGGTCTTTTGAACAATATGAAAATCATGCAGCAAAAAAGTTTGATGGAGTAGTGACAGCTACTCCTTTTATTAATGAACGTTTTTCAAAGCTTGGCTGTCATGCAGTCAACGTAAATAATTATCCGTTGATAGATGAACTTCAATTGAAAGTAAAAAGCTGGGAAAAAAAACAGCATGCCGTTTGCTATGTTGGTGGAATCGGAAAGATACGTGGGATTCATGAGATGGTAGAAGCCATAAAAAAAGTAGATGGGAAATTGCTGCTAGCTGGCGCATTTGCAAATAAGGAAGATGAACATAAAGCGATACGTAAAGAAGGGTGGGAGAAGGTCGACTTTTTGGGTTATTTAGATCGTGAAGGAATTCGAGAGGTTTTCCAGCAGTCAGTGGCTGGATTGGTCGTATTACACCCAACAGCTAATTATATTGATGCGCTGCCAGTAAAAATGTTTGAATATATGGCTGCGGGAATTCCAGTGATTGCCTCCAACTTTCCACTTTGGAACGAAATCATTGAAGAGAATCAGTGTGGGATTTGTGTTGATCCACTTGAGCCAAAAAAAATAGCCAATGCAATTCAATTTTTTATTAAGAATCCGGTTGAAGCAAAAAGAATGGGCCAAAATGGAAGGCTTGCAATTAAAGAAAAATACAATTGGGAAACAGAAAATATGAAGCTTCTACAGCTTTATAACCAAATCGAATCAACGAACGATGGGAGTCGTGAACGATGAAAGTACAAATGCTAGAGTTGTCAGAGCAATACGAATTGCTTAAAGAGGATATTCATAACGTCTTAGAAGAGGTGATTGCCTCTTCTCATTTTATTTTAGGAGAAAACGTAAAACGATTAGAGGAGAATGTGGCTAAATATAGTCATGCATTCTATGGGATAGGCGTTGCCAGTGGCAGCGATGCTCTTCTGCTTTCATTACTCGCATGCGGTGTAAAAGAAGGAGATGAAGTCCTTGTTCCTTCCTTTACGTTTTTTGCGACGGCGGGTGCTGTGGCGAGATGTGGAGCGAAGCCAGTATTCGTTGATATTGAACCGATAACCTTTACTCTCAATCCTGAAAAAATCGAGGCGGCCATCACAAAGAAAACAAGAGCGATTATCCCGGTTCACTTGTACGGACAGACAGCAGATATGGACCCGATAAATGAGGTGGCAAAGAAATATCATCTCGCTGTCATTGAGGACGCTGCACAAGCAATAGGAGCTGAATACAAAGGGAAGCGTGTAGGTACAATCGGAACAGTCGCTTGCTACAGCTTCTTTCCGACTAAAAACTTAGGTGCTTATGGCGACGGTGGTATGGTTGTTACAAACAACGGTGAGCTCGCGGAAAAAATTCAAGTATTGCGCGTGCACGGAAGTAAGCCGAAATATCATCATCATGTACTTGGATTTAACAGTCGGTTGGATGAATTACAAGCTGCGATCTTAAATATAAAGCTTCCTCACCTTGACAACTGGAATAAGCTGCGCTTGGAAAAGGCAACTAACTATACAAAGCTTATTAACGCAACCGGACTTTCAGAAGTGACCCCGCCTCAAACCATCAAGAATCGAAAACATGTTTTTCATCAATACACGATCAGGACAAAAAAACGGGATGAATTGCAGACGTATTTCAAGGAACAAGGGATTGAGACAATGGTTTATTATCCAAAGCCGTTGCATCTGCAGCCAGTTTTTCTAGGACTTGGCTATCAGGAAGGAGATTTACCAGAGACGGAAAAAGCATGCCGAGAAGCCCTCTCTTTACCAATGTTTCCTGAATTAAAGGGCGAACAGCAAGAGGAAATTATCGAAAAAATGGAGCGATTTTTTAAAAAATAACGGATAAAGATGGAAAGGAAGGTGAAGGTGATGGAGCAAGGAAAAAATGTCGTCATTTCTAAAAATGTTACCCTTGGAAGAAATGTAATGATTGGAAACAATGTTATTATCTATGAAGATACAACAATAGGAGATAATACGATAATTCAGGATAATGCGGTGATCGGCAAACAACCGACACGGGCAAAAAACTCAATCTTACCTGAAGTCAAAAAGCTGGCGCCTGCCAAGATTGGATCAGGGGTAACGATTGGTACTTCAGCAATTATTTATGCTGATGCCACCATTGCTGATGATGTGTTTATTGCTGATTTGGCAACCGTTCGTGAGAGAGTAACGATTGGGGAGAAAACCATTATCGGGCGAGGTGTGGCAGTAGAAAATGATTGCCAAATAGGCATGAAATGCAAGCTGGAAACAAATTGTTACATTACCGCCTACTCTTTGCTTGAAGACAATGTATTTGTCGCTCCATGTGTCGTAACAACAAATGATAATTACATGGCACGAACAAAAGAAAGATTGAATGAATTTAAAGGAGTTACGGTAAAAAAAGGAGGTAGACTTGGCGCAAATTCTACCATTTTACCAGGGAAAAGCATTGAAGAGGATGGCACAGTTGCCGCAGGAAGTGTCGTTACAAAGGATGTAAAAAAAGAAGAGCTAGTCGTAGGCATTCCCGCAAAGAAGGTCAGAGATGTCAGTGAAGAACAACTGTTAAGAAACCAATACTAAAGGAATGATTGACAGTGAACATTTGGATTTTTAACCATTATGCAGAGGGACCGGGCTCAGCAGGAGGCAGTCGTCACTATGACCTAGCAAAAAATTTAGTCCATCGAGGCCATAAGGTGACGATTTTTGCCTCGTCTTTTAATCATCAAACGCGAAAAGAAAAATTACGGAAAGGTGAAAAGATAAGAGAAGAATATCATGCCGGGGTACGTTTCTTGTGGATACGTACTTTTTCTTATGAAAAAAATAACTGGCGTCGTGTGATCAATATGATCAGCTATACATTCAAAGCGTATCATCGTTCGAGAGCAGAAATTGAAAAGCCGGACATTGTGATTGGTTCGTTGGTGCATCCATTAGCAGCTTTCCTTGGATGTGTTGTTGCCAAAAGAGACCAAGCTAAATTTTACTTTGAAGAACGTGACTTATGGCCACAGACATTAATCGATCTAGGAAAAATGTCTAAGAAAAACCCTATTATTATCTTTTTGAAAAGCTTAGAAAAATACTTATTCAATAAAGCCCACCGTATTATTGTTCTATTTGATAAAGCGCCGCAATATGTTGCATATAGAGGTGTAAATAAAGATAAGATTATTTATTTACCAAATGGTGTTGACTTAAAGAGATACAATCAAAACAATCCAAGCATTCCGAAAGAATTAGAAAATTTCTTTAACAGAATGAAGAGAAAATTTATTGCAGTTTATATTGGTGCCCATGGAACAGCGAATGAACTCGATGCTCTTCTCGAGACAGCAAAATTATTAAAAGAGAACCAGGATATACATTTCTTGTTCGTTGGGGATGGACCAGAAAAAAGGCGGTTGGTACAAAAAAAGATGAAAGAAGGAATAGAAAACCTTACTTTTTTCCCTTCTTATCCAAAGGAATGTATTCCTGCCATTTTAAGTTATTCAGATATCGGTCTTATTTCCATGAGTGATTCTCCGTTATATAAATGGGGCTTTAGCTTGAACAAAAGCTATGACTACATGGCGGCAGCACTTCCCTTTGTATTAGTAGGGAAAATAGAAAGAAACAAAATTGAAGAATGCCGCGGTGTGATTCGAGCAATAAGTTCGTTGGAATGTGCGAAGATATTGGAAAAATTAAGCAAGGAACAGATGCTGCTTAAGGAAATAGGAGAAGAATCAAGAATGTATGTGGAAAAGAATCATTCTTGGGAAACACTCTCTAAAAAGATTGAGCGGTATATGAAGAAGGATTTGTTAGTTGAATAAGATTGAGGTGTAGAGATGATCAAGCGTGGATTTGATATTTTCTTAGCTATTACTTTCTTACTGCTGTCGGCTCCGTTAATGCTTGTCATCATCATTTTATTAAAAGCACGACTTGGTTCGCCGATATTCTTCAAACAACAGCGTCCTGGACTACATGGCAAGCCTTTCTATGTCTATAAATTCAGAACAATGACCGATGAGCGGGATAAGCACGGCCGCCTGCTGCCAGATGAGAAAAGAATTACGACTTTGGGAAGTTTCCTTAGAAGACTCAGTTTTGATGAGCTTCCCCAGCTTTGGAATGTAGTAAAAGGCGAGTTGAGCCTTGTAGGACCACGGCCGCTATTAATGGAATACATGGAATTATACACTCCTGAACAAGCAAGACGGCATGAGGTTAGACCTGGCATAACAGGATGGGCGCAAGTGAATGGCCGGAATACAATTACATGGGAAGAAAAATTCGAGCTCGATGTATGGTATGTTGACAACCGTTCTTTTTGGCTAGATATTAAAATTCTTTGGCGCACCGTCATCAAGGTTTTTAAATCAGAAGGGGTTAACCAGCAAGGTCAGGCAACGATGGAACCGTTTAAAGGAACAAAATCTAAGCAGAAAGAAAAAGGGATATGAAGATGAAACCGATTATTGTGTTAGGAAGCGGAGGCCATAGTAAGGTGGTTCGGGATATGATTCTGGGTCAAAAGCGCTATCGAATGATTGGACAGCTAGACGATAAGTTTACGAAGGTAACTAAGAAGAATTCGACCTATATAGGGCCGCTTTTTTATGCAAATGAGCTAGCTGAAGTAGAAAAAGAGGCTTTTTTTGTTGTCTGCATCGGTAATAACAAAATCCGAAAAGAAGTCGTAGAAGAATTGAAAATTGACCCTGCAAGATTTGCGACAATTATTCATCCAACGGCATTCGTTAGTCCTGAGTCAACCATTGGCAGGGGCGTCGTCGTCATGCCAGGTGCCGTAATAAACAGCGGGACAACAATTGGAGAGCATGTAATTATAAATACTGCAAGTGTCATCGAGCATGACAATCAAATTGAGAGTTTTACCCATATTTCGCCGAAAGCAGTTCTAGCTGGAGAAGTGAAGGTTGGTGAAGGGGCGCATGTTGGGATAGGATCACAGGTGATTCAACAGATAAATGTGGGAATGTGGTCAGTAATCGGTGCAGGAGCCACGGTCATATCTGATATCCCGGCGTATAGTACGGCGGTTGGGGTCCCGGCAAAGCCGATTAAATATCATCAATAAGGAGAAGGAGGAGGCTTAATGGCTGTTTCGACTAAAAATAAAATTTATCTCTCTTCCCCGCACCTCACTGGTGAAGAGCAAAAGTACGTGTCTGAGGCTTTCTCAACAAATTGGATTGCCCCATTAGGACCGAACGTCGACCAATTTGAGCAAGAGCTAGCAGCGTATGTAGGGGTTAATCATGCGGCGGCTGTAAGCTCAGGGACAGCAGCGATTCATTTAGCGCTGGAATTGTTAGGCGTGCAAAAAGGAGATAGCGTTTTTTGCTCATCGCTGACCTTTATCGCCAGTGCCAATCCTATTTTGTACCAAGGAGCAGAACCAATTTTTATTGATTCTGAGCCTGCCTCCTGGAACATGTCTCCCCGCGCTTTGGAGGAGGCTTTTTCTTTTGCCGAAAACGAAAAGCGGCTGCCCAAAGCAGTCATTGTCGTAAACCTTTATGGACAAAGCGCTGACATGGATAAAATTAAAGAGATTTGTGACACCTATCGTGTACCGATGATCGAAGATGCGGCAGAGTCACTAGGAGCAACCTATAAAGGAAGAGCAAGCGGTTCTATTGGCACGTTCGGGGTTTTTTCATTTAACGGCAATAAAATCATAACCACATCAGGGGGCGGGATGCTTGTTTCAAATGATGAAGAAGCAATTGAAAAAGCGCGCTTCTTAGCGACCCAAGCAAGAGATACGGCAAGACATTATCAGCATAGTCAGATCGGATACAATTATCGATTGAGCAATGTATTAGCGGGTATTGGAAGAGGCCAGCTAAAAGTTCTTAACGATCGTGTACAAGCAAGGCGAAGCATATTTTCAATATATGAAAGGGAGCTTCGCCAAGTGCACGGGATTGACTTTATGCCTGAGGCTGGCTACGGGAAGTCGAGTCGATGGTTAACCGCACTTACGATTAACTCTGAGAAGACAGGTGTCACAAGGGACGAGATCATTCAAGCTCTGGAAAAGGAAAAGATTGAAGCGCGTCCTGTTTGGAAGCCACTTCACTTACAACCTCTATTTAAAGATTGCTCTTTTTATCAGCATGGCGAAAAAGATGTGTCTAAGCAATTATTTGAGGAGGGACTCTGTTTACCTTCAAGCTCAAACTTGACGGAAGAAGAGCAAGCGTATGTGATTTTGACCATGAAACAGAAGTTAGGAATTTAGCTTAAAATTAACAAGGAGGCATGCTTCGATGAATGATGATACTCAATCCAAAAGTGAGGCAGCGTTACTTGATTTGCTGAAGCGTATAAGGGAGCTAGACGGGCAAGATATCTCGACAGTTGAAGCTGTCGCCCTGATCGAGTCAGAGCTGGTAAAGCAAATGGAGCAATCTGACTTGTTCTTATGGAATGACCAATTAGGAAATAGGAAAGAAAGGATCTAGGGGAGCCAACCATTTCATAGGTATTAATTGCTGTGGTTGTTAATATAGGAGAAAGACAGAGTAATTGGGTGGTAATTTGAATAAGCACACAAAGGTTTTAATTAACGCTCTTCTTCTTATCGGATGGGCTTCCCTGATTGCTATAGCCTCATCACAACCTTATACTGACCAGGACCTGCGACCAATGCTGGGAGAGCTGAATAATAATTGGGTGGAGTGTTTCTTTGGGTGGGTATCTTTTTCGTATGGCACTTCCACCATTCGTATAGAGGAAATAGGTGCTGCTGCTTTTCTTGAATTTTTCATTCGCAAGAGTACCCATGTGGTTGTTTTTTTTATTCTTGGTTTTTTGGTCATGCGACTGTTCAGTGCTTTTCGCATGAGTTTGCGAATAAGTGCACCAGTGGCGTTTCTAAGTGTATTCATCTTCGCAGCAATGGATGAATATCGTCATTTTCTTCATCCCGAACGAACAGGTCTCTTAGAGGACGTCGTTCTGGACGGGAGCGGAGGCGCGCTGGGAATTGCTGTTTATATCTTTTGGCGGGCACAAAAAAAGATAGAGAAATAGCGAAAAAGGAGGTCAGCGACATGAGAAAAGGAATGGTCATTGGCTCTTTTATCCTGATACCCACCCTCCTCTTAGTTGGCAATATGTTCTTTGAAGGTCGAATAGAAGAGGCGGCACAAGTCGCTAATCAGGAGAATGTACAAGCTGAAGGGGAAGGTGACAAAGCCAATCCAGGCAAGGAAACCTTAGATGGCAAGGAAAGCGCTGATAAATCAGAGGGAGATCGCTCGGATTCAAGAAATCGAGTTCAAGACGAAACGAATGAAGAAAAAGAGGAAGATAAGATGAATTCGGTAAGCGAGAGTAGAGGAGGGGAACGTACAAATGAGTCAACTCGCGGTTCCTCAGGCACTCATGATGCAGCGCCTCAAAATCGCGAAGCTAGTAATCGGCATACGGTCTCTACTAATCTAGGAACAGATCAATCCAATCAAAGCGTTAGTAACAAAAGTTCGGCTGAAATCCACAAAAAATATGTAGGTATTTTTCAGCAGCTGGAATTCCAACAAAGCGGACAGATGAATCAGTTGATTGCAGAAGCGGAGGCGGAAGCGATTCGGAAAGGCATCAATAATGTCGATCGCATGAAGTATCGCTCCCGCGCCCAAGCGATTGAGGCCAATGCGGAGGCTGAATTTCATCGTGAGCTGAACAACCTTAGAAGTGAACTGCGTGCGAACGGACATAAGGAAAGCATGGCGAATGAATTTGAAAATCGATACGAGCAGCGCAAGGCAGCCCGTCTTCAAGAGCTAGAAGCAAGAGCAAGTGGATACTGAACCACTTGCTTTTTTTTGCATGTAACTAAAATGTTGGTAACGTTCTGCGAATCTGGATCCGACTAAGTATGTTGGTTCTTTAACAGGTTACATACGGTCGGTCTAGGTTCGTAGAAATTTACTAATATTATCTTGAGGTGATATGGAGTGAAAAAATTCCCGTTCAGTAAGAAAGCAGCAAATGTGATGCTTGCAGCGGCACTTGTTGCAACACCGTTTGCTGCGACCGTTCCGATGGCTGATAGTGCTGCATTTGCTCAACAACCTTCCTTAAAGAGTGTGATTGACCAGCGGTTGGATCAAGGTAATGTGAATACCACAGCTATACAGTTGAGTAGAGATTTAGCTTCATTGACTTTGGCAACCACACGAGAAGAGTTGACAAATGCGATAACAACCTTGCAATCCGAAACAAATGAGGCTGCAATTGCAGCGGTTTTTGGACAAGGCATAACGTCGAACGATTTGATGGAAGCGGTCGCGTTGACATTCCAGTCCATCCAGAATTTACATGGTGATAAGTCCAAAGAGCAATTTATTCAGTATGTTGGTCAAATCGGGTATGAGAACTTTTGGAAGGAAGTCATTGAGAAGGCTATTGCGGACCATGCTGAAAAGGTAGGACGATTAAATACAAGTATGCAAAGCAATATTGGGGTAGGACTAACAGGCTTACTAACCGTTCTTATTGATTTAGAAACGGAGATTGGCACTTTTAGCTTAACAGCAAAGCAGGATTTTGCGGGAGCCCTGTTTGAGGTTCAACATTCCACACCATTGTCTGAAAATCCAACCATTGAAGAGTTTACCAGTTTTGTATCTAATGTATATGGCAAGCTCTCCCAAAGTACGATAGATATACTCAATCATGGCAAAATGAACCTAGTTCGGTTATCCGATGCTCAATGGGAACAAATTTTAGGAGAGGCCCCTAGCCCAGATCCAGGAACCTCTCCTGGCGGCGGCACAACGCCACCGTCAGCACCAGATCCGACACCTGAACCAAGTCCCGAGCCCCCGCAAGTTCCTGAGCGTGATGGAGTAACCATTCCTGCTGAAGAAGCCATTACAGTAGAAGTAGTAGGCAACCATGCAATTAATCGGGTGAATGCAGATGTGTTTGCACAAATTATCGCCGATGCTCAGCAGATCGAACGTGTGTCCCTGACCATTACAAAGGGAGAGAGTCAGACTGGGGAGCTTGTCATTCCTGTTACAGCATTTGAAGCACTTGCAGAAGTGAACGCAAATGCGGTTGTTGATGTGACGACAGATGAAGGAAGTATTAGCCTTCCAGTAAGTGAGCTTCGTGATGAAGCGCTGCGTACACGATTAGGTGTGACCGAAGGCGATGTTGAGCTTTCGATTTCTGTAAATGCAGTGGCTGATTCAGCTGAGCGGGTTGCAGAGCTTGGTATTAATGCGAAATCACCGATTGTTGAGTTTTCTATTGTCGCTCGTTCTGGTGATGTGGAGGCTCCAGTGAACCGTTTTGTTCAATATCTTGAACGTGACCTCGTTCTTTCTGAAGACGTGAACCCGGATCGCACGGTTGTTGTTCGTGTCAATGCGGATGGAACGCTAACGGTTGTGCCGACGATTGTCCGTGACGGTCGTGTAACGTTCAAGAGCTTTACGAACAGCTACTATGTAGCGGTTGAGCGTGAAGCATCCTTTAGCGATCTTCG
>NZ_ANNK01000029.1 GCF_000334155.1 Halalkalibacterium ligniniphilum
AGTATTAGCCTTCCAGTAAGTGAGCTTCGTGATGAAGCGCTGCGTACACGATTAGGTGTGACCGAAGGCGATGTTGAGCTTTCGATTTCTGTAAATGCAGTGGCTGATTCAGCTGAGCGGGTTGCAGAGCTTGGTATTAATGCGAAATCACCGATTGTTGAGTTTTCTATTGTCGCTCGTTCTGGTGATGTGGAGGCTCCAGTGAACCGTTTTGTTCAATATCTTGAACGTGACCTCGTTCTTTCTGAAGACGTGAACCCGGATCGCACGGTTGTTGTTCGTGTCAATGCGGATGGGACGCTAACGGTTGTGCCGACGATTGTCCGTGACGGTCGTGTAACGTTCAAGAGCTTTACGAACAGCTACTATGTAGCGGTTGAGCGTGAAGCATCCTTTAGCGATCTTCGTGATGACTACTGGGCGAAAGAGCAAATTGAGAAGCTAGCCGTTCGTGATATTTTTCAAGGTCGTCAGGATGGAACGGTAGCTCCAGGTGAGCCTGTCACTCGTGTGCAATTAGCCGTGTTAATTACACGTGCCCTTGCCCTTGTGAGCGATGTGGAGTACGATGGTCGCTTTGTTGATGTACAAGGTGATGAGTGGTTTATGGGTGAATTTATGGCAGCGATTGAGGCAGGAATTGTGCTCGGTCGTCAGGATGGCACCTTCTCGCCCAATGAGCCAGTTAACCGTCAGCAAGCAGCTGCAATGATTTCACGTGCGATGGAGCATATTGGTTTTAACGAAGCAGGTCTTGATCCAACAAAAGCAATCACTCAATACCCTGATGTTGATCGCATTGGCGGATGGGCAGTAGATGATGTAGAGCGTCTTCTTCAAGCAGGAATCATGCAGGGACGTAACACGGGTCTTTTTGACCCAACGAATGAAACGAGCCGTGCGCAAATGGCGGCAATGCTTGAACGCTTCTTGATTTTCTCTGATTTAATGAATTAAAAAACCGGGAACAGGAGCAAGTATGAACAGGCTTGCTCTTGTTCCATTTTACGATGTTCTACAGCTATTTTAGGTGAAAAAATGCTGGATTGGAGGGCTCGATACGCTTATGGAAGAAACGATTAGTCTCCGTGAACTTTTTGCGACCCTGAAAAAAAGGATTACGATGATTGTCCTGATCACGGTTCTAGCCACCGGATTAAGTGGAATTGTCAGCTATTTTTTCTTAACTCCTATGTATCAAACGACGACGCAGATTCTTGTCAGCCAGCAGGCAACAGGGGCAGCCTCTGCCCTGCAATCTGCCGGGTTTGATGTAGACTCAGATTACATACAAACCTATAATGTCATTTTAAAAAGTCCGTACATTTTAAATGAGGTCATTGAAGAATTAGGGCTTGATCGAAGCCATCAGCAGTTGATTCAACAGCTGCAGGTTTCTCAGGAGGGGCAGTCTCAAGTCGTGACGATTCGAGTGGAAGATGTGAATC
>NZ_ANNK01000030.1 GCF_000334155.1 Halalkalibacterium ligniniphilum
CTTTTTACTCGAATACCTGGATCAGACGATTCGTCATGAGGAAGACATTGAGAACTACTTAGGTATCCCTGTGCTTGGAACGGTGACAAAAATGGATGAGGTGAAGTCACCTCAAGGAAAGCGAAAGAAGAAGTTAGGACGTGAGAGCCATGAGTCGAGCAAATCAGCAATCTAATCAAGAGCAGCGGAAGCTAATTAGCCATTTTGAGCCGAAATCACCGATCACTGAGCAATACCGGGCGATTCGGACCAATTTGGACTACGCTTCCATCGAAGAAAAGCTGCAGACGATTCTTGTCACATCGGCAGGTCCAGGAGACGGGAAGTCAACGACGGTGGCAAATCTAGCTGTTGTTTTGGCCCAGCAGGAAAAGCGGGTGCTTTTAGTTGATGCGGATTTGCGAAAGCCGACAGTTCATTATACGTTTCGCCAATTTAACCA
>NZ_ANNK01000031.1 GCF_000334155.1 Halalkalibacterium ligniniphilum
CTAATCAAGAGCAGCGGAAGCTAATTAGCCATTTTGAGCCGAAATCACCGATCACTGAGCAATACCGGGCGATTCGGACCAATTTGGACTACGCTTCCATCGAAGAAAAGCTGCAGACGATTCTTGTCACATCGGCAGGTCCAGGAGACGGGAAGTCAACGACGGTGGCAAATCTAGCTGTTGTTTTGGCCCAGCAGGAAAAGCGGGTGCTTTTAGTTGATGCGGATTTGCGAAAGCCGACAGTTCATTATACGTTTCGCCAATTTAACCAACGTGGGCTGACCAATGTGCTCACCCAGCAATCGTCATTTGCAGACGCTGTTGCAACGACCCAAGTGCCACATCTGGATGTGCTTACTAGTGGTCCGATTCCGCCGAATCCATCGGAGCTCCTTGGCTCCCATGCAATGAGCCGTTTTATCGAGGAGGTCACTAGCTTGTACGAGTATGTGCTATTCGACACACCGCCGATGCTCGCTGTGGCCGATGCGCAAATTTTGGCGAATGTCTGCGATGGCTCGATCCTTGTTGTTCGCAGTGGCGGAACCGACCGCCAAGGGGCGATCAAGGTGAAGGAGCTCCTTGCGCAAGGAAAAGCAAAGCTGCTTGGGGCTGTTTTAAATGAAAAGGTCGTCAAGAACAGCTCCTATTACTATTATTACGGGGAATCGAAGTAACATACCGCTGCTCTTTGTGAAGCGTTCTTCACAAGGGGCGGCTTTTTTGTGTTGGGGAAGAGCAGAGCTTTTGCAGGTAGAGAAGGAGATAAGCGTTTTTACATCACTCATACCGTTTTGTTAAAAACCTATTATTGGAAAAAAGATAGGTTAAAAGATGTGATTTTTAGTTTTGCGAAATAAGTTGCAGGATTTTCTACATATTTCTTTAATTGGTAGATTGGTTGGAAAAAAAGGAGGAGAATTATGCGAAAAACAGGTTTAGTATCAATGCTCTTTGCCCTCATCTTAACAGTCGTGTTACCTGGTTTCCAGGCAAGCGCGAACTCCGCTTTTAAAGATGTTTCTGCAGGTTTTTGGGCAGAGAAAGAAATTAACATGCTGGTGGAAATGGGGGTCATTTCTGGCTATGACAATGGAACGTTCCGTCCAAACCAACCAGTGACTCGCGCACAAGCTGCGATCATGCTAACGAATGCGCTTGATTTACATACGGATGTTCCTAATCCGAACTATCATGATGTAAAGGTGGATCACCATGCGTATGAGGCGATTGCTGCAGTGACGGCTGCAGGGATTATGTCAGGAAGCGACAACAGCTTCAATCCAAACAAACCATTAAACCGTGCGCAAATGGCAACGGTTTTAGCGTCTACTTTTGAGCTTGAAGGAGATGGCAGTGCTTCCTTTAAAGATGTCCGTGATGACTTCTGGGCAGCGGCTGCGATTGATGCCATCTACACACAGGGAATTACAACAGGCTATGACAATGGAACGTTCCGCCCAAATCAAGCAACGACACGGGCCCAATTTTCTGTATTCCTTGTTAAAGCATTAGAAACACCTGATTCAGAATCAGCGCTTGCATCTCTATTAAAAGAAGCGTATGCAAATGAAGTGGCGCTTGAGGCGTATGACTTTTCAGGAAATGTGGAAATGGGCATCAGTCTTCCAGCTTCTTTCTATGAAACAGACCCTGAGCTAGCAATGGTTGCTGGTGTAATGGAAGATATCACCGTTGAAATTAAAAACGGTACGTATCAAAAAGACCCGATGAAGATGGAAATGGATCTTGCGGTTACACTTGGCGGTGATGTGAATCTTACGTTGAACATGCCAGTGATTATGACAGAAACGAAGATGTGGATTAAGCTGCCAAGCTCTCCGTTTTTCGAGCTTCCACCAGAGCTTGATGGCAAATTTATCGAGTTTGACATGGAAAGCTTGGCGATGCTTGAAGGTGCAGACCCAACAGGCATGATGGTGAACCTTGACCTGCAAACCGAGTTGGCACTTGCTGTCTATGATTTATTCTTTGACCATTTTGCTGATGGATACTATGAATTTGCGGAATTGAACGCCATCGACTATCCAAACGCCATTGATGCGAAGCATGTTGTAAAATTCGAGCTAACCAATGAAAAGCTTGAAAGCTTTGCGACAACCTTTGTGGAAGGCTTTTTGCCAGGAATGGTTGAGTTAATGGCAGACCCTGAGTATGCAGATGTATTCGGTATCACTCCTGAAGAAGCAGCACAATTGGCTGAGGAGCTTGACATGATTCAGCTTGAGCTTGCTGCATTGCTTGAGGAATTGCAAGCCGTCTTAACCATCAATACCTTTGAACAATATATTGTCATTGACCAAAATCATCACATTGCTCATGATGTGCTGAACCTTGATGTTGATTTCACCATCGAAGGGGAAACACTAGGACTTGTGCTGAACTCAACACAAGGAAAATCAAGAATCAATCTTGAGCCTGAGTTCACGTATGGCATCCCAGCTCCTGAAGAGGTTGTCCCATTCGAAGAGCTTTTCCTAATTGAAGAACCAATGGTGATTGAACAATAAGCTTCTTGCCTCCAAGTTTACGAGACACGTAGACTTGGAGGTTTTTTTTGCAGGTTAAGATCGGAGTTTGAAGGCTTAAGTATAACGGCAACGAAGGCTTTCGTGATAAACCAAGTGTTTCTAAGACGTTTTTACTGACTTATTTCTTCAAAAGGTTCAAAATGCCATTGCTTCCAATCACTAAAAGAATAGAACCAGCGGCGAAATACCATAATCCGAAGCGTTCGTTGTAAATGGTGGCAATGTAAGTCAGTAAGAAGGTCCAACATAGCAGCATAAAGCATAGAGCAACAATCGTTTTATAACCTTTCATCATCCTACCACTCCTAGATAACATTGTAGCAAAGGTTGGTATGGTCGTTATCAGGTAATATCTCCTAATTTTTATGGGAGAAAAGGGAGTGATTTGTGATGAAAAATGGATGAAATCCTTAAATAAACGTTTAATTAAAAGCCCAATAAGCCTCTCACATGCATCCTCCTTACCAATTCGTTATAATGGAAATGATTAGGGTGAAGTGAAGACATATTTTACAGGTGAGGAAGGATTAGGATGAGCGTGGATACGATGTATGTTGCAACGAAGGAAATTCAGATTTCTTATGCTGACACGGATATGATGGGTGTCATTTATCATGGAAACTACATAAAATGGCTAGAGCTTGGTCGGACGCAGCTAATTGAAGAGGTGGGCTACAATTATCTCGACATGGAAAAAGCAGGCTATTATGCGCCTGTCTACAATCTTGAAATTACATACAAGAAGTCGATCAAGCTTGGGGATCGGGTGTTTGTGAAAACATGGATTGACCTGAACCAAGGACTAAAAACTGCTTACGGCTTTCAAATTGTCAATGGCGATGGAGACGTGTGTGCAGAAGGAAGCACGACACACATTGTTGTGAAAAAAGACGGCGACCAATTCAAGCCGGTTCAATTTAAAAAAGCATTCCCGGAGTGGTTTCAGAAGTATGAAGAAATCAAAAGGAAATAATGATGCGAAAGGAGCGTTTCTACTTGTGTAGGAGCGTTTTTTTTGTGGAAAAGGTGAAGGGAGAAAAGGCTGAGAAGCACGCTGGCTTCATTTCATCGTGCAGAGGCTTACTGTATGATGATGAAAATTACGCAGGAAAAGGGATGAAGCTTGGACATAGGATGACTCATGGATTGTGGAAAATAATTGGTATAAATGATAATCTTAGGTTAAACAAATGTTTAAATAGAGTACGCTGATGACGAGAAAAATGGCGCTTTTCTTAATCATTATCGGGCTTATCATCATGTCCGTGTATTTGGCATTTAACTGATGTACCACATGACGGTATATTTATTCGTCATTAATATAACTTATTCATTCTGATTTTGTCGCTTGACATGGAGCCTCTGCGGACAGATTTTTTTGAAAAGACCAGAGCAACAAGCTTTTCTGGGCAATTATCCTAACCCAACCGCCACTCCATGTAAAGCTCAGTGTATTCGAAAAATATACTGCCACGAACAGCATTTTTTAAGTGCCACAAACATGTGCTCCGACCCCTTTTGCTCGTAGCAGATGTGCCCGGAGCATTTTTGCTACGGGAAGAAGGGGTCAAAGCGGAGAGGGTCAGGACACTTTATTCAACGGGGCCTTGCCATTCGAGCATGCCGCCTGTCATGTTAATGATGTTGTATCCGCGGCTCTCCAGTAATTTTGAGGCCATGGCGCTTCTACCGCCTGAACGGCAGACCATAATGTACTCTTTTGATTTGTCTAGCTCATGCATGCGAAATTCCAATAATCCTAGTGGAATGTGAATCGCACCTGGGATTTTTCCAGTTTTAACTTCCTCCACCTCACGAACATCGATAATCGGAAGAGTTGTTTTTTCTTTTAATAATGCCTCCACATCAACTGGCGTCATTTGCTTCATATTAGCGTTCTCCTTTGCGTTTTTTACCAGGCGCTCATACCGCCTTTTACATTTGTAATGTGTGTAAAGCCGAGCTTTTTCAAACTCTGGCTTGCCTTTCTGCTTCTCATGCCACTTTGGCATATTAAGACAACCTCTTGATCCTTTGAAAGCTCATTCGCTCTTTGTTTCAGTTCATAAAGGGGAATGTTTTTAAACTCTTTAAGATGGTTCCTCTTATATTCGTTTGGTGTACGGACATCGATAAACTGCTTATCTTTTTGGTTTAATTGTGTCTTCAACTCACTCGTTGTGATATCCTTTACCCCTTTCACAGGGACAAGCTGCTTGTAGACAAACCATAGAATTGCTACAACTAACAAACCATTTATGAACATCGTTGAATCGAACATCATATTTCATTCCTCTTTTCATTTTTGTTGTAGGGCCTTGTAGGGGGTCAGAGCAAAAATGGAACGACCCGAAATGCTGCGGGCAGAAGGGGTCGGAGCGAATCATTAGCTCGCATTCTTTTGCTGACATGGGCAATCGATGAGCGAATAACCAGTGACATGAAAGCCTTTTTTCATTAAAAAGCGAAGCCCAAGATTAAGCTCTAGTTTGTTGGCGGCGATGACATGGATGGGCTCTTGGCTAATCTCTCGATAATGACGCTTTAAATAAGCATAAGGAATGTGCAGTGTTCTAGCAGAGGGCTTGCTACCGCTACCAGACCCTGCAAAATCGCGAATGTCAACGATATTACTGCTACCATTAAAAGAGCCTTCTTTATCTATGCAAGGTACACCTTTTACAGGGTAATACCGACGATACAAGATTCCAGCAAGCAGCAGACCTACGGTTAAGAAAAAAATAATCATAAACACCACCTTCACTTTTAAGTGCTTAGTAGTTACAATGATAATCTTATACCTATAAGGGTATAAAAATCAACTACTAAAACTTTTGATAGAACGTCCATACAGTGCGGGGAAAGTCCTTGCGAAAAATAACTTAAATTCGAGTTACATTTGCATAATAAGCTAAAATTTAGAATATAAAGTAGATTAAAATAATTGGACATGGTATAATTTTCTATATATCCTGATGATGAAATTAGGTGATCTGCGATGGTTTTAAGGGATATACAATGTCAAGAAACACTCTTTGCTAGAGCGGAAAGTTTATTTAAACGAATTTCACAGGATAATGAAGTGTTAAAGACTTTTCAATTTCACTCGTTTCGTGTAATGCATTTCTCGATCAAGCTTGCGAAAGCTATAGGTTGCTATGATGAAGATTTAAAAGTTGCGGCGCTGCTGCATGACATCGGAAAAATAGGGATTTCGAAAAAAATTCTTCTTAAGCCTGGGAAATTAGATGATTTAGAGTATCAGATTATTCAGGCTCATAGCACGATAGGGAATAATATTGTAAGAACCATTCTAGAGATGCCAAAGGCTGCGGTCTATGTCCGTGACCATCATGAACGTTGGGATGGAAGGGGATATCCGAGAGGGCTAAAAGCGAATGAGATTTCGTTACAAGGACGGATTATAGGGATTTGTGATGCGTTTGATACGATGACCATCGACCGTAGAAACTATCATGTTTGCCCAATAACCTATGACGAAGCGCTTCAGGAGCTTAAAAGTTGTGCATGGACACAGTTCGATGGCTCCCTAGTGAACGAGTTCGAACAAATCATCGATCATCTACGGCTCCCTTTACCAGGGAAATGGGAAGAAGACTTAGAACAAATCAATGCCCTTTTTGCAGACAAAGAAGAAAATCGTATATAACTCGAAAAGCGCCGGCACCAATGCCAGCGCTTTTTTATGGGGGTCAGAGCAAAAATGCCCGGAGCCAAATCGCTACGGGCAAAAATGCTGCGACCCCTCCCTAAAAATGTAAAAAAACTATGAAATTATGTGAGTTGACCTCAACCTTTTTTTGACATAATCTACAAATAGACGCTATTTTTCGAGTTACATAGTTATATATAGCTAGAGGAGCGAGATAATGAAGAAAAGAAGTTTGAAAGTACGGGCTGCGATGCTAACCGCTGTTATGGTAATGGCAGCTCCGTTTGTTGAGGGCGCACCAGCCAAGGTTGAGGCGAGTGGAACGGTTCAGTCACAGTTTCAAGTAGCGACAGGGGTCGATTACCGTGAGCTGCGTGTCAGCTCAAACGTTACAGCGAATGTCTTAAATGTTAATTTAAATGACCCGTATACAAAGCTAGATGTGCACACACCGCTACCGTTTAATTCAACAATGACAACGACACAGCAGGCACGGGCCAATTCAAGTGAAGGCCATCGTGTCGTAGGTGCCGTGAATGCAACGTTTTTTGATATGCAATCACCAGATCGGATGCCTTTTAGCATCATTGCTGAAAACAATCGCATCATTAACTATGGTGTCGTTTCCACTGATAGGAACCATTACCGGAGCGAGCCGATTGTCTTCGGGGTGAAACGGGACGGAAAAGCAACGGTCGATACTTATGAGATTCGCTCAAGAGCGAGCTTTAATGGGGAATCTCTTCCTGTCCACAACATGAACTATACACGCAACAATAATGAACTGATTATCTATACACCAAGTCATATTCGTGAACGGACGGGAACGAACCAGTACGGAGTGGAAGTCGTTGTGCGAAACGCCTCAAAGAATATGAGTCAGCTGTCATTCGGCGATCGGGTCACAGGTACGGTGGAAAGAGTCTATTCATACAATGAGTCAGGGAATTCAGCGATTCCGAAGGATGGGTTTGTGCTATCAGGTAATGGCGCCACCAATATTGACAAGCTATCGAAACTAAAGCCAGGGGATTCTGTTGAGGTCACGATTGATATTAATGACACATGGAAGGATGCGCAACTGATACTTGGAAGTGGACCGCAGCTTGTAAAAAATGGCCGTGTCGATATTACGATGAATACGTCAAGCTTCCGTGCGACCCAGCGTGTGGCCCGGACAGGTGTTGCTGTGAACCGGACTGGCGATCGTGTCTTTATGGTGACAGCATCGGCCATGACGATCCCTGAGTTTGCCCAATACATGGTTTCCCTCGGGGCAGACCGGGCACTCAATTTTGATGGGGGTGGCTCGACGACCATGGCCGTTCGTCAGCAAGGACAAATGTACCCTACTCTTGCCAATAGTCCATCTGACGGTTCAGAGCGACGAGTATCCGCAACCCTTCAAGCGATTAGTACAGCACCGTCAGGTACGCTGGCAAGTGTTGAATTTGAGGCGATCTCTCGTCCCGTTGTCGTCGGTTCGAGGGTGACAATTAAGCCAACGCGCGCATTTGATTTGCATTATCAAACAATGCCATTTGACCAAAGCCAAGTTGATTGGGCGGTTACAGCTGGGATCGGAACGTTAAATGGTTTACAGTTTGAAGCAACAAAAGCGGGACAAGGCCGGGTACGTGCTTTAAAGGACGGAAACGTTCTTGGCAGTGTGCCGATTACGGTCATTGACACCTTTGACCGCTTAGATGTGGAACCGGCAAAAACGACATTCAACTTTGGAGAAACGCAAACTTTTACAGCAAAAGCAGCAAACAACCAAGGCGCTCAGCCGATTTTCAATGCAAGCCAAGTAAAGTGGTCCGTTTCAGGGAACATTGGAACGATTAATCAAAAAGGGGAGTTCCGTGCGGGAAATCAGTCTGCTAGCGGACATGTGATTGCTTCCTTCAACAATGTGGAACGACGGATTCCAGTATCGGTGATTTCACCAGATCAATTCCGTGATGTACCAGCTGATCACTGGGCGTTTGAGCAACTACATTTCTTAAAGGATCGAGGCGTTCTCAGAGGCTATGAGGACGGGACGGTTGGCGCAAGTCAGCAGCTCCGTCGTGCTCAAGCTGCATCGATGCTCGTTCGCGAATTTAAGTTACGAGAGAACAATGCGACCTATCCTGACCCAGGATTTAGTGATATATCAACAGATTTTTACGCTTATCATGACATTGCAGCGATTGCTGGTGCTGGATTTATGACAGGACGTGATAATGGAAGCTTTGGTCCAAATGGTACGTTAACACGCGGGCAAATGGCAGTTATTCTCTACCGTGCCTATGGATTGGAAGGCCAGGCGACATCAGGAGGACAGCGATTCCCTGATGTCAGTCCAGATTTCTGGGCATATAAAGAAATAGAAGCCTTAGTGGCAGCGGGAATTGCCAGTGGCTACGAGAACGGCAATTTTGGTCCGAACGACCCTGTCAGTCGTGCACAATTTGCCGTATTCCTCCATCGAGCGATTACACACCAATAAAACATCAACATAAAAGCTGCTTCAAGAATCAAACATTTTTGGAGCAGCTTTTTATTCGTTTTAAAAGAGGAGGGAGCCTGGTGGATCGGAGCAAACAATTATTGTTTGATGTGATTTTTGTTTCACTGCTTGTTGGGTTGATTGTGTCTGCATTTGCAGCTTTGTTAGAGTGGGCAAATGCATAAGGTTGGATTTATTCACTAAAAGGAGGGATTCAATGCCGACGTGGCTAAAAACGATGCTGTTTTGGGTCATCGTGCTTCCAGTTATGGTCACAGCGATGTTGATTGGCGTCGATCATCTAAGAGGGGAACATATTGAACTCATTTCGTACGTACCAAATTTATTAGGCTTTGCCACAGGTGGAATTTTTGTAGGGTTTGTTATGCATCAAGTGAAGAAGCTAAGAGAGAATAAAGGGTGAACGACCCGCGATCTACGCTTTGCAAAGAGGCGGGGACTGCATTCCCTTTTTTTCAGCGTTCGCCATCTCTTTTAAGGGGTGGGTTTATTTTTTTATTCCGTACCCGCATGATTCTAAGCTTCTAATCTCGCAAAATAAAAAAGAGGCCAGCAATTGGCCTCCTTCTCAAGAATAGGAGCACGGTACACGAGGTTCTCCCGCTCCTACCACCTTTTTTCGATCTTATGCTTCTGTCTTTTCAAAATAGGGACGGATGTTCTTTGCAAGGTGAATGCTCACGTCCCGTTCAATGGTTTGATACATCATTTTAAAGAGCTCGAAGCCTTCTCGGGTGTAGATGCGCATCGGGTCCTCTTGACTATAGCCGCGCAAGCCGATTCCTTCTTTTAAGCGGGTCATGTCTTCAATGTGCTGAAGCCAATGGATGTCTACGGTCATTAGCAAAATACGCTTGCATAAAAACTGAATGTCGCTGTTCTCATGGAAGGCTTCGATTTTCGCTACGTACGCTTTCACATGCTCTTCAACGATTTCCTTGACGTCCTCAATCCCTTCAAGACTAGCAGGAAACGTAATTTGCTCGGTGACGAGCAGGTGGTTGAGGCGCGAGGAAAGCTCCTCTAGGTTCCATTCTTCAGGCAATAAGCCTTCGATGCAGTATTGCTCCACATAGCTGTTTGCCGCAGACTTGATCATTGGCAGAGTGAGCGCCATTGAATCCTCCGTTTCAATGGCCTTGTTGCGAAGTTCATAGATGACATTCCGCTGATCGTTCACAACGTCATCAAGCTTTAAGGTATACTCACGGGCGGCGTAGTTGTGGTCTTCACACATGCGCTGCACACGGTCGATGATCTCATAGATCTCGTCATTTAAAATCACACCGCGCTCGTCCGTTTTCATATTCAGCTTAAATTTCTCAATCTCCTCACGGCCGAAGCGAAGCACCATTTCATCCTCAATGGAAATGAACATTTGTGTTTCCCCTGGGTCCCCTTGACGACCTGAACGTCCTTTGAGCTGGTTATCAATCCGGCGGCTTTCATGACGCTCTGTTCCGATAACGAGAAGTCCGCCAAGCTCTGCCACGCCTTCACCAAGCTCAATGTCTGTTCCCCGTCCTGCCATATTTGTGGCAATCGTTACTTGGTATTTTTGTCCTGCTTGTGAAATAAGCTCGACTTCTTTTTCTACACTTTTCGCATTGAGTAGCTCGTACGGAATATTCAGATCATCGAGATAGGTTGCCATCGTCTCCGATTGAATAATCGAGGTGGTCCCGATTAAGACAGGCTGACCGAGCTTATGGCGCTTTTCCACTTCCTTGGCGACGGCGCCATATTTTTGTTCTACCGTTTCAAAAATAATGTCTTTTTTGTCTTTACGAATACGTGGTTGGTTTGTTGGCACTTGAATAACATCCATGCCATAGAGCATTTGAAATTCTTTTTCTTCTGTTTTCGCCGTTCCTGTCATCCCACATAAAATCGGATACATGCGGAAATAGTTTTGGATCGTGACGACGGCCTGTGTTTTGTTTTCCTCTGTGATCGTTACGCCTTCCTTTGCTTCAAGGGCTTGATGTAAGCCGTCACTGAAGCTGCGTCCTTCCATAATCCGACCTGTGAACATATCAACGAGCTGGATTTCTCCATCCTTGACAATATAATCGACGTCACGCTTGAACATGACGTGGGCACGAAGGGCTTGAAGAATAAAATGGAAGAGCGTTTGGTGCTCTAAATCGTACAGGTTATCCACCCCAAAGGCACGCTCGACCTTTGTGATGCCGTCATCTGTTAAGCTGACCGATTTCATGACCGCATCATAAATATAATCCGTTTCGTTTTTCAAGCCGCGGGCAAATTTCGCACAGACATTGTACAAATTCGGGTTAACAGTCGTCTTTCCGGCAATGATGAGCGGCGTCTTCGCCTCATCGATAAGCACACTATCAATCTCATCAATAATGGCAAAATGATAGGGACGCTGTGAGCGCTGGCTTGCATTGTAGACCATGTTGTCCCGTAAAAAGTCAAAGCCAAATTCATTGCCAATTCCGTATGTAATGTCAGCCTGGTAGGCGGCTTGCTTTTCCTCAGGCGAAAGCCCAGGCACGTTCAAGCCTACGGTTAAGCCTAGAAACTCATGGACCTGTCCAATTTGTTCACGGTCACGCTCCGCTAAATACTGGTTGACGGTGATGACGTGAACCCCTTTTCCTTCAAGGGCACGTAAATAAGAAGGAAGGGAGGCAACCAGCGTTTTACCTTCCCCTGTTGGCATTTCGGCAATATTACCGTCATTGAGGACAAGTCCACCGATAAGCTGGACGTCATAGTGACGCAAACCGAGGACACGCTTTGATGCTTCACGGACAACGGCGAACGCTTCTACTTTGATGTCATCAAGTGATTTTCCTTCCTTTAATTGCTGCTTAAAATCGGTTGTTTTTTCTCGTAGCTCTTCGTCAGAAAGCTTTTCAAGCGTTGATTCTAATCTATTCATTTCAGCGACAAGCTTACTGTATTTCTTCAGCTTTCGTTCTTGTCCGTCGCCGATTAATTTTTTGAGTGAAGTTAGCATAACGTTCTCTCCTTCGAGTCGAAAAATCCTTTACACCTCAGTATACCATGGAATCGAAAATGAAGAGATACCAAAAATAAGAAACGAGCATGAGCAGTTCGCACTTCCTGCATGAATGAAAGTGAGGATAAGCAGCCTATAATTAAAGGGATGCAAGCGAAAGCGCTTCTTTATTTTCACCCACTGTACTGAAGCTCTGTCCCCTTTTCGCAGAGCATGAGCAGTTCTCTCTTCCCGCTTGGATGAAAACAAGTTCATCAGGTCATTCTGTGCACCATTTCAATGAAGGCGGCGTGAGCGGAAGTGCTTCATAGAATTGAAGCTCTGTCCCCTTTTCAAATAGAATTCTAGCAAGCTTTTTACATAGTAAACCTAATTTAGATGAGACTTTTGTAGAATTTTCTTGATATTTACTGTGATTATGCTGGAGATTTGCTATAATATATCCATATGTTTACATAGTTGGTTTTTGATAGTTTTAAAGAGAGAAGGAGGGTATAGGCCGCATTTCGTAAATGATTTTGACCTCAATCCAAGGGAGGATTTTTTCTTTATGGTGTTATTGCGAAAATATTTATTCGTGCCAGTTGTCATTCTAGCCCTACTCGCATCAGCTTTTTCCACAGCCTCTGTTCAGGCGGTTGAAAAGCAAGCTGCTTATAAAGGGGAAAAAGAATATGGTCACATCTATGACCGCTTAGGTGTTGAGCGACCAGATGATGTGGAAGCAGCGAAAAAACAACAAGAAGAAAAACCAAGTTTTAGTGAAGATACATTTATAATTCAGTATGAAGAACGTCTTTCAAATGAAGTCCACCGTCGCGTTGGTGGTCAAGTGATTAAGCGTTTTCCAGATCTAGGCTATGACGTTGTCAAAGTAAAAGGCAACCAATCGGTGGAGCAGGTTGTGGAGGCATATGCAAAAATTGATGGTGTTACCTATGCTTCACCAAGTGCATTGTACCAATCATATGCTAGCGATCCGAAGCTTGAGCAAATGTACCATCTTGGGCAGCTGAACATAGAAGGAGCGCTTAAGCTTGCGGGTGAGAATGAAATCATTGTTGCTGTCATTGATACAGGTCTTGATACAACGCATCCTGAGTTAAAAAATAATTTATTGCCTGATTACAATGCCTATGAGCCAATGCGTCGAGGTCTTAGTGACATTCACGGTACCCATGTAGCGGGGATTATCGCTGGGGAAGCAAATAATGGCATCGGCGGCATGGGTGTAAATCCGAATGCGAAGATCTTACCAATTGATGTGTTTAACGGCATGTGGGGCGCATCTGATTATGTGATCGCTGAAGGAATTTTATATGCTGTTGAAAACGGAGCAGACGTCATTAACATGAGCCTTGGTGGCTGGATGGAATCAAAGCTAATGGAAGCCGCAGTTAAACATGCGATTGAAGCAGGGGTTGTTGTCGTTGCGGCTGCCGGGAATGATGGCGCTGATATTGTTAGCTATCCCGCTGCTTATGATGGGGTTATTAGTGTTGGGGCAACGAATGAGAAGAAAGAGCTCGCTTATTTCTCTTCTTATGGATCATCTATTGACGTCGTTGCACCTGGCGAAAATGTCTACAGCACGATTGATTACATGGGCAAAAAATCCTTCGTTGAGCTAAGCGGAACGTCGATGGCCTCACCTGTTGTTGCTGGGGTTGCTTCTTTACTTTTATCAAAATACCCTGATTTAACACCGTATGAAGTGAACTACATTTTACAGCAGTCGGCAACGGATCTTGGTTCGCCAGGCTTTGACACGAAGTTTGGCTACGGCCTTGTGGACCCAGTTGCAGCGTTACAATTTGATCTTTCGTCAATTCCAGAAAATCCAGCTGTTAGCGGAGAAAATGTGTTTGAAGAGGCTGAGTTCATTGAAGTCGGTGAAGACGGTTATTCCACGAGTGGAACGATTACAAAGCCTTGGGAAACACACTGGAAGTCAATGAATGTTCAAGAAGGGGAGCTTGTTCAATTCATTTTGGACAGCAGTGCGCCTTACGATTATAAATTAGTGCTTAAGTATTACCGAGAAGGTGAAGATGAACCGAGTGAAACAATTGAAGTAAATGATGTAAAAGCAGGTGTCGCGGAAGGGTACTTGTTTGAGGCGGAAGCCGCTGGCACGCTCGCTATCGGTGTAAGAGATGCATATTACAAGTACAATGAAGCTGGAGATTCTAGCTATACTCTTACGCTTTCAAGCTATGATAGCTATTTAGAAGATGGAATATCAAAAGAAGATCCAGTGACAATTACAAGCTTACCTTATGATTCCAATGAAGATGAGCGTTCTCCATTCTATCTTGCAGGTGAAGAAGGAGATAGCGACTATTTCCGCTTTACAGCTGAAGAGCTGGAAGTTTTTGAAGTGAAGGCATCTGGTACACCAGGTGTGAATACAACGTTAAAGCTTTATTTTGCGGAAGATTTTGATCAAGAAATTCCTGAAGAGCTTCTTGAGGAGCTTCCAGAAGAGTATTTGGACGAAATGATGAACAGCGAGCCTTGGCCGTTTCTCGTTGAAAACAGCAATGGTGTAGGCGAAGGGGAAACGATGATGTTTGATGCCATCCCTGGTCAAGAGTATGTGCTTGAAGTGACGAGCTTGCCGGAGTACGGCGCTGGGTTTGACGATATTCTCATGATACTATTCGGACTTTTCCCTGAAGTAGCGGGTGGTGGATTAGCGTCCCACGTTCCTTATGAGCTCTCTGTTCGTTCTGAAGTCTTGCCGCCTGATGAGGATCATTTCCCGATGGGTGGTGATATGGGACCGATCATGGAAGAAGAGGTAGCCGATGAAACTGATGGTCTTGCAGCGTATTTAAAACAGCGCCTCAACAATAAGCAAAATGTTGAAATCTACTTCGATGGGTTTTATTTTGGTGGGGAAGATGACGGGGCATTGCTTGAGATGGCACCTGAATATGAACTTGGAACAACAGCAGAGGGCTATTTCCAATTTGCTTATGATATTGATCTATTAAAAATTGAGCCTGAGACAACAGGCCTCTACCAATTCAATGTGAATCAGTCTGAGAAACTATCGCCAATGATCGAAGTGTTTAAGTATAATGAAGAGGAAGAATTTCTTCAGTATGTGACCTCCTCTATGAGCTATAATTTCTTTAATGCAGAGATTGCAGATGAATTTTTTGTCGGTCTTCAAGAAGGTGAGACGTATCTACTGATGGTATCAAATATGTATGGGAATCCAAGCCTTGATCCGTATAAGATCTCTTCAGAACTAGTCGCAACAGAGATTCAAGATGCCTATGAGAACAATGATAAGCCTGAAGATGCACGGGATGTACCGAGCTTTGCCTTTACAGGGAATTTTGCGTTCCAGAATGATGTGGATATGTTCTATCTTGAAGGAACAGAGGATGCCCTATATGCGTTCAACCTTGAGGTTCGCGACACGCCAGCACACCGCCGCAATGGATTGCCTGATGAGCTGTATCAGCCCCTTGATCCCATGGTTATGATTATTGAGGATACCGAGGGAGATCGGGAATTGACTGATGAGGATTGGGCGAGAGCAATTATGTTTGACCGTGGCTGGGAGGGTGAAGGTGAATTTGGTTCCTTTAATGTAAAAGAAGGCAAAGGCTACTTCATCGTTCTGCAAAACTGGTACTCAGCACCAAACCTTAACTCGTATCGAATGACGGTTGCCCCAGCAAATATGGCGGATGGCGATTTAACAGGTGAAATGAAGAAGGATGCTCAGCCATTGCGTAAAGCTGGCAATACGTGGACTGGAAAGGACTTCTTAAAGGTTGGGACTGAGCGCGGTCACTTAGATTATTATTCGTTCAAGCTTGACAAAAAGCAAAAAGTCCGCATGACCTTTGATACGCCAATGGACATTGACGGTGAGCTAACGTTATTTGATGCACATGGAAAAGAGCTTGCTCAATCAAATTATTATATGGCAGGAGATTCAGAGGTGATCGTTAAGACGCTTACGAAAGGCACGTACTATGTAGGTGTTCGTGATGCCAATGACAACCCTAGCTTTAATCCATATGATGTAACAGTCGAGATCGTAAACGAATAAGAAAACCGAAAAGTCTAGCAGCGATTTTGCTAGGCTTTTTGATTGGAAATTGGGCTGAATTTTTAAAAGGAAGCCCATTCTCCCAATTAGGTAATGAAAAATGGGAGAATCACGTTTTTAAGAGGAGGAATCGAGTGGATGGGGAAATATATAGGTAGTATCATTGCAGGACTCAGTGCACTTCTGATCGCAATGCCTACAGGTGCAGAAGCAGGTGACAATGGCACACCGCAGGAAAGAAAGGACATCTTGACAGAGGTTGCCCTCGAGCATGGCGTGCCACCGGAAATTGTGAAGGCGATTGCCTATAAAGAGACAGGGATGCGCCAATTCGATAGCAATGGTGAGACGATTATGAATGAGAACGATGACGGTGGCATTGGGATGATGCAGGTGACCCTTGATCAGTCGGAGATGGACAACTATGACATGGAGCGGTTAAAAACAGACATTCGCTACAATGTAGAGGTGGGTGTTGAAATTTTACTCGACAAGTGGAGCTATCAAAATCATGGCCTGACACCGAAAATTGGGGAAGGAGATCCTCGCTATCTCGAAAGCTGGTATTTTGCGATTCTCGCATACAACGGTTTGTCTCGCCTGAATGACCCGCAAGTTGTTGAACGGACGTATCAGGACGATGTGTACAATTATATTAATTCGAGCCGGTATGGAGTAAGTACCAATCATTTACGGGCGTTTGCTGTGGAGTATAGTGAGGGTAGTACAACGATGCGCTTTCCGCCAGAGGCACGGCAAATTGATGCACCAAAGCAGGTGTTTACAGAATCAACGCAAATGCTGGAAGCAGGGGATCGTGCCTATACGAAAACAGATGCTTCGTTGCGGGGAGATCCCTCTACCACAAACCCACGGACGGGTGTCGTTCCAGCCTTTACGCCAGTAGAAATCGTCAGTGGTCCATATCATGACAATTCGATTGAAAATCATTTCGTTTTTTACGAGATTAAAAGTGTCGGCGGTCAATATGAAGGCTATCTTGCCTCTTCTACAATTACACCAGGAGAAATCTCAGTGTTTACTGACCGGGGAACGGATCCTGAGCGAATTGAAGCGATTGCGAAGCTAGAAGCACGAGGAACAACGAACGGCTACCCGGATGGAAGCTTTGGCGTGAACAGAAACCTCCAGCGTCAGCATGCTGCTGTTTTTCTTGTACGGGAGCTTGATTTAACCTTGCCTCCAGGCTATGAGGCAAAATCAAAGGACATTCCCCATCATTCTATGCTCATTGCTGAAGCTCATGAAATCTTTACCCCAAATGCAGAGGGAAGCATCCGACCGAATGATTCACTCACTCGGGCGCAAATGGCTGTTGTGCTAAACCGTGTGTTTAACGATTTATTGGAAAAGCCGACAACGTCTCATCGATTTTCCGATGTAAACGAAGATTTTTGGGCCTATGATGAAATCAATACGCTTTATGCAAATGGCTTAACCAATCAAAATACCTACCGCCCGAATGAACCAGTATCACGAGGGCAGTTCGCTTTATTTTTAAACCGAATTGAGGGCATGCTCATTGAGCAATGGCGCAACCAGGAAGAAAAATAGAATCGAATATTTAGCCTATCAGATGAAAGCCCCGCACGACGTCTATGACTCTCTCGTGCAGGGGCTTTTTTTAAAAAGCATCGGCGTTTTAACAACAAGATTGTTACAAAAAAATGAATTCCTCCAAACTTTTTGCGGAACATTACAAGGAAGGAGGTGGGAGCGGTAGGGCTTCACGTGATGTCCATGTCAACTTTTCAATCACAACGGTGTCGTAACAGTGATTTTTCTTTTCTTGGAAATTTGGCCAAAGGAAAAGCACCTCCAAATTTTAGACACAGTTAAAATTAAGGGTGCAGTTCCATGCATTTTGACTCTTTTTTCTGCTTAACGAAATTCGTACGGCTTAAAGCGGTCGTCAATGCTGCGTGCGACAAAAAGAGCAAATTGTCCACGTGTAATTGCTCTATTTGGATTGAAGCTCGCTCCAGCTTGTGTCGTGATGCCGTTTGCAGCAAGTCGATTAATGTCGTGATAAGCCCAGAACGAGCGATCCACATCTTCGAAGGTTGCAAAGCGTGCAGGGCTTGCATAATCATATGCGCGATTTAGCAACGCAGCCATTTGGGCACGGGTGACAGGATCATTTGGATGGTACTTCCCATTGCTGCCTGTCATGATACCGTTTGCAGCAAGTGCGCGGAAATAATCATGTGCCCAGTGACCCTGGTCGACATCTGCTGCTTGTAAACGATAGCTTGCTGGTGCGGATAGTTGAAGCTCCTCCGCTAAAATTTTTGCAGCTTGAGCACGAGTTAGTGGCTGATCAGGCTGGAACGTACCATCGGCTGAACCAGAAAGAATGCCACGCTCAGTAAGAAAATGGATCGCAGCAAAGGCCACATGATCAGGTGATACGTCTTTGTAATAGACCTGAGGTACAGGTGTCTCCTCCTCGACAGGGACCTCTTCCATTTCTTCCTCTAATGGGGGATCTACTTCTTCAATGGTTTTTTTCTCTACGATGTCCGGGTTTTCTGCTAATACAACAGGGCTGAAAATAAGGGTGAGAGCAAGGGTTGAACTAGCGGCCCACGAAAAGCTCCCTTTTCGCAAATATGCGTGCATAAAATCCTCCTGGTTATGTAGAAATTTCAAAAGTCTTCTTCTCTTTCCATCTTAATGAAGTTTGCTAGTATTGTAAATATTTTCATAGAGGTTTTTTATCGAAAAAGAGGAAGCAATGGGAAAAAAAGAAAGAAAAAAGCGGCCCCTTTCGATTTCCTCTATCGAAGGGAGTCCGCCTCATTTGTTGGATTGCTTGAACGCAAAAAGCTTTCAAATGCCCCGTACGAGTTTGTTCCATAGGTATCAAGAAAGTCCATTGTTGGGGAGTAAGCCTGGTCTAAATATTCGCTTGCTCTTGTCGTATCACCCATTGTTTGAAGCACGTAGCTTAAGTTGTAATACAGCAGGGCATCTTCTGGATTAAGGGATGCAAGCAATAAGTACAAGTCAACACTTTTCCCATAGTTGCCATCAATGAAATGTGCATTGGCTAAAGCAAGAAGGGTTTGTTGTGTTGGGTCCTCGCCGACTTCCTCAAGATTTTCTTCAAGCTGGAAGAGAAGACGTAATCCTTCATCCACATCTGTTCTTGAATCAATCAAAAGGTTGGCATATTGAACGACCGCTTTTTGATCATCTGGCTTAAGTGTAAATTGACGTTCGGCAATTTCAATCGCATCTGCAATTAATTGCGGGGAAGGGTCTTCCGTGTTCTGAACATGGGCAAAAAGTGCTTCATAGTAGCGATCCATGTACATGGCCGCTTGATCCTCTTCATTATCAAGCAAATAGCGCATGTAAATAATCACTTCGTTATAATAGCCTGCTTTGATTTCGTCTTCCATAATGCTATTGATGTTTTCTGTTGATAGCTCTTCAAGTCTGAACCGGTTCGCAAGGGTTTGCAGGACTCCTTCGTTAAAGACGAACTCTTCATCGTCATATGCGTAGACATCGGTATCGATTCGGTTTTCTTCTGCAAGCTTACGTTCCATATTCATTGTTGAGCATGCGCTGAATACGAGCAGTGTCAGCAAAAGCATTGCTGCGACCATTATTCTTTTCATGGAAACCACCTAACTATAGTTAACAGTGACTACATTTTAGCCGATAACCGAGAAAATGTGAAGTTCGAATCGTGAAAGCTTTAATAGCTCAGAGTGATTCCCGTAGTTATAAGAGTTTGAATGGACTGAGTTCCGTTATATGTGAAAAGAAAAGGCTTTAGCGGTTACCTTATTAACTCCTTCTCTAGGATGAATGAAAATCATTCGAGCCATAGACTTCCATTCTTTTTTAAAAAAATTTTTATGTAACCTTACATGCAGAAAATTTTTATTTAATCATTCTGCTTCGTTAGCCGAAATAAGAAGTGAGAGGAAAACTTTCCTATTACTCCATTATAATATAGTAGCTTTAATTGAATGTTTTACAGTGTATGACAGAATGTTACAATCTCTCGACATAATCTAAGAGGATAGGACTATTTTTTGTTAATTACCTAATATTGTAGTTTCGAATTTTTATCCGTGGTATTCTATGGGGAGAGAGAAAAGATTATCACTTAGAGGAGGCATAAGGTTGTTAAGGAAAGGAATTGTAGCGAGTCTTATCATCCTTCTCATGCTACCTGTTATTGGGCTGGAAACAGCTTCTGCACAAGGAAAATTTACTGATGTGCCTAGCAGTGCGTGGGGACACGATGAGATTCATTATCTGAAGGACAAAGGTATTTTAAACGGTCGGGAAAATGGTACAGTATTTGCCCCGAATGAGAACTTGACGCGTGCACAGGCAGCTGTCATGATTACGAACGCAATTGGGGAAGGTTCGAGACCGGTTAATCGGAGCAATCCTACATTTCCTGATGTGTCAACAGATCACTGGGCATATGCGTCAATCGAACGAGCAGCCGCTCTTGGAATCTTTTCAGGACGGGACGGACGCTTTCACCCAAGTGAGAGAATCAGCCGTGCACAGATTGCCGCGGTTTTATCAAAAACGTTTAGCCTAAGTGGTGGCTCGGTTAGTAGCTTTAGCGACATTCGAAACGACTTCTGGGCGCTTCGTCAAATTACGTCTCTTGAAGCAAATGGGATTGTCGAATTAGGTAATAACTTCCGGCCAAACGCACAGGCAACTCGTGCAGAATTTGCGGTGTATCTTGCCCGCGCGATTGAACCAAGCTTCCGCCTATCAAGTGATGGTGCAGTCTTGTTCAGAGGAGCGGTCAATGTAACGTCAACGTTAAACGTTCGCTCTGGTCCGAGTACAAGCAATGGTGTCATTGGTAGCCTTTCGAAGGGACAAACGATTGAGGTGTACGGAATCGAAGGGGACTGGCTTCGCATCAAGTACAACGGGAACTTTGGTTATGTCCATCAAAGCTACATACAACGTGTGAATGAAGGAGCGCCTTCTCAGCCAACACCTCCTCCAGCAACGGATGCGAAGGTGATTGCCCAAGGGAAGGTTACGACTGCTAGCTTGAACGTTCGTGAGCGTGCAACAGCAAGCTCAAATACAGTTGGCCGCTTGACGGCGGGAACAGTGGTTGATATTTATGCTTATGAAGGCAATTGGGCAAAAATCAAGTACAATGGTGAGTTTGCGTACACATCTTTACATTATCTTGTCACAAGAGCACCTGGCTCTAACGCATTAAAGGATCGAATCATTGTCATTGATCCAGGACATGGTGGCAGAGATCCAGGAGCAGTCGCCAACGGTCTCCGGGAAAAGGATGTCGTCCTTGCTGTAGGGCTTGAGCTCGAAAAGCTGTTAAAGGATGCAGGTGCTAAGCCACTTATGACGCGAAACAATGATACGTTCGTTGAGTTAAGTGAGCGTGCACGATTTGCTAACAATGCACAAGCAGATATCTTTGTCAGCATTCACGCCAATGCTGCGGGTGCAAGCAGTGCAAATGGAACCGAGACCTTCTGGAACGGTACGTATGCTGCTGCTGAAAGTAAATCACTTGCTGAAAGCATTAACAAGCGCCTTGTTGAAGAGCTTGGCACAAGGGATCGAGGCCCTAAGAGCGCTAACTTCGCTGTCATCCGTGAAACGAGAATGCCGAGTGTTCTTGTAGAGCTAGGCTTTGTGACGAACAGCAGCGATGCAGCGATGATGAAGCGTTCGGACTTCAATCAAAAAGCTGCAAGAGCGATTTTAAGAGGAATTGAAGATTACTACGGCTGGTAGTTGTTTAGAGAAAGAGCGGACATGCTCTTTCTCTCTTTTTTTTGAAAATGAAAAGGGGCTGGAGCTTTCAAGATGATAAAGCAAGAAGTGTGTCGCTCACACTCCTTCGTTGAAGGTTGCACAGAATGAATTGACAAACCTGCGTTTAATCTTGTGAGAGAGGGAGCCGCTCATACAGTTTTCTGAGCATTGATTTCTCTCTTCTTCTGTAAACGAAAACAGCACCATTAAAACTTTATTTTTTTCAATTTCGACTGTGAATATTGAAGTGCTGTATTATAATAGAAGGAGAAGCAATAATAGGTAGTCTTTTTTTTAAAATTGGAAAAGATAAAGTGATAGATTCAGTTTCTACGAAATGAAAAAAGGCGGTGCAAACGGAAGAGAATTTCGCAATCTCTTTTTTGATCCTAAAGCTCCACCCTTTTTCAAAGATAAAATAGAAAAGTGAATACATAGAGAGGGGACAGTGGACATCCGTGTTTAAGAAATTACTTGTTTTCTTCGTAGCTGGATGTTTTTTTATTGGGGGTCAAATAAGTGAAGCAGCAACAAGCTTTACCGATGTGTCTGGGCAATTTTGGGCCAAGTCTGAAATCGACTATCTTGCAGATGAGGCGGTTGTTCAAGGCTTTAGTGATGGGCGGTTTCGTCCAAATGATACGATTACACGCTTGCAAGCTGCAACAATGCTCGTTCGGGCGTTAAAGCTGGAAACAGAAAATCGTCCACAAGCGGAGCTCATCGATATTGGTGTTAATCATGAGGCCTACCCAATCGTGGCAACCGTTTTTGATGAAGGATTGATGACGGGAAGAAATGGTTATTTTGAACCGGGACAGCCATTAAGTCGAGCTCAAATGGCGGCGATTTTAACACGGGCGTTTGAGTTACAAGGTGAATCTGCTGTGAGCTTCCGCGATGTTCCTTCTTCCTTTTGGGCTTATAACGACATTCAAGCCTTAACGGCAAACCGAATTACGACAGGGTATGGAGATGGTCGCTTCGGACCGAATGATTCCACGAGTCGGGCGCAGTTTTCTGTTTTTTTAGCGCGTAGCTTAAATGATCGCTTCAAGCCAGAAGAGCAACCAGTGAGCAGTCGTGAAGTGACCGTTTCTGGGATCGGCCTCGGAGATACGGAGCAAAAGGTTCGGCAAATTCTTGGGATACCTGCCCGTGAGGATATAAGTGAATACGGATTTACTTGGTTAATCTATAAGAATGACTACTTGAATTATGCGCAAATTGGAATTCAGGACGGAAGGGTTGTAGGGCTGCTTACAAATGGAGAGGGGCTTCACACAAGATCAGAGGTGAGGCTAGGAACGTCACGAGAGGTGATTCGCAGCAAGTATGGCGAGCGTGTCACTGAAATTCAGAAGGGTGGAACCATTTTCCGTTACACAAACCAGGATCATCATGAGCTGTATTTCGTTGATAATAGCTATGTGACCTTTTTTTACGATTCTCATCGGCAAAATCGCTTGTCAGGGATTCAAGTCATTGATGGAAATGTTGAGCGTTCCTTTGCACGGTTTTATGGACAGCCCTCTGCAGCTTTACGGAGAAGCTTTGAAGCCCAGGTGTTTGATTTGGTGAATGCAAGCCGTGCCCATTTTGGAAAAGCTCCTTTAAAAAGTGACGACGTGGCAGCCCGTGTGGCTCGTCGTCATAGTGTGGATATGGCTGAAAATGCCTTTTTCTCACATACAAATGAACGGGGAGAAAGTCCATTTGACCGTATGGAAAACGAAGGAATGACCTTTCTGTTTGCCGGGGAAAATATTGCATACGGACAAACGAATGCCATGTTCGCTCACGAAGGATGGATGAACTCCCGAAGTGGTCACCGTGAAGCGATCCTCGGCAGTTTTACCCATCTTGGGGTAGGCGTTGGCTTTAATGCTGAGGGTGTCCCGTACTACACGCAAACCTTTTATACCCCCTAATGAAATCGACTCCCGAGCGGATGATGGATGAGGCCGTTATTAGAAGGCTTCATCCATTTTTCGTCTATTCCACTAATACTTGAATGTGCGGCTCGCTCTTGGCGCAAAAATGAAAATGAGTTCACCAGGTAACGCTGAGCAACATTCAATGAAGGAGTGTGAGCGGAAGGGCGCTTCATGATTTTACCAACTTGAACTAAAGCTCCGTCCCCCTTTTCCATGAAAAGGAAATTTGTAACATTGTTGTCATGGAGAATTTCTCTGCACAACTGAGTTGACTATTGTATAATGGAAGAGTTGAGCAAGGGTGACCAAGTGATACGTGGCGCCCTTTTCGTACATAACGAAAGAACATTGGAAAAGTAAAGGAGGCGTTTCTTCAATGAAGGTGAAAAAGGCGATAATCCCAGCAGCAGGACTAGGGACAAGATTTTTACCGGCAACGAAGGCACAGCCAAAGGAAATGCTACCAATCGTAGATAAGCCTACGATTCAGTATATTGTCGAAGAAGCGGTTGCTTCAGGAATCGAAGACATTTTAATTATTACAGGTCGAGGCAAGCGCGCGATTGAAGATCATTTTGATAAAGTGGTGGAGCTAGAGGAAGAGTTGAAGAAAAGCGGGAAAGAGGTGCTCCTTCGCTCGGTTCAACAAAGCACAGACCTTTTGGATATTCACTACATTCGTCAGAAAAAACCAGCAGGACTAGGACATGCCGTCTACTGTGCACGGAAATTTATCGGTGATGAGCCTTTTGCGGTTCTTCTTGGGGATGACATTGTAAAAAGCGATGACAAACCGTGTCTGCAGCAAATGATGGAATTATATGAGGAGCATGAAAGCCCGATTATCGGTGTTCAGGAAGTAGCCGATGAAGAAGTGGAGCGCTATGGGATTGTTGACTGTGAGCCGTACGGGAAAGGCATTCATAAAGTGAAACGTCTTGTTGAAAAGCCGAAGCGTGCTGAAGCACCGACCAATATTGCCATTATGGGCCGTTACATCTTGACGCCGGATATTTTTGATGTCCTAGCAACGACGGCTCCAGGAAAGTCGAATGAAATTCAATTGACGGATGCGCTTCAGACGTTAAGTGAGCAGCGTCAAGTCCTCGCTTATGAATTCCAAGGAACACGTTACGATGTGGGGGAGAAGCTCGGCTTTATTAAGACGACGATTGAATTTGCCCTTGATCGTGATGATTTAAAGGAAGACATGAAACACTATTTACAGGAGCTTGTGGCAGGTAAGCTTGCTGACAAGCAGTAAGGACGAAGAAAAATGAAGGTAGGAATTATTGGAAACTACGGACATAACAATAACGGCGATGAAGCGATTTTGACTGGGATTCTCCATCAATTAACGGAGCATCTCGGCGTCAAAGAGGAAGACATCGTCATCTTCAGTAATAACCCGGAAAATACGATGGAACGCTACAACATCCGTTCCGTGCCCTTGCTGCATAAGAAGGGGAACATTTTGAAGTCTGGACTCGTGACAGTGAAAGAAAGCTATCCAGTGATGAAGGAGCTGGATTTGTTGCTCATCGGTGGCGGCGGGCTTTTGATGGACATGTACAAGCGGGATGCGCCCCTTTATAGTGTCCTCGGACAAACGGGGATGAAGGCGGGCTGCCAAGTTGTTGTGTACGGTGTAGGTGCAGGTCCGATTCGCACAAAAGCTGGAGCGTTTTTTATTAAAAAGCTTGTGAACGGTGCCGCTTCTGTTTCCGTTCGGGACAAGGATTCTCAGGCCCTTCTAGAATCTCTCGGTGTCAAAACACCCGTTTCCGTCATTGGTGACCCAGCTTTTTCAGTCCCGGCGGATAAAACCCATCAGCCTTCAGAGGCGATTAAACGGATTGGGGTGACGGCGGTTCCGTATTTTAGCCAGCACTACTGGCCAACGGCTGACTTGAAGAAATACGAAGACTATGTTGGAGGGATGGCGGCACAGCTTGACCGTTTGATTGAAGAGAAAAACATCGAGCTCACCTTCTACTCAACGAAATATCCTGAGGATGTGGCGGTCACGCAGGACATTGTGGAGAAGATGGATGGAAAAGCGTGTGTAACCTTACTTGAAGATAACCTCCACCCCCGTGACATTGTGCGAGTTAGCGCCGAGCAGGATTTGATTATCGGCACGCGCCTCCACTCCTTGATTTTATCGGTTGTTGCTGAAACACCGGTCATCGGGATTGGCTACCATCATAAAGTTCTCGATTTTATGAAAGTGATCGGGATGCCGTCTCTTGGCGTTGAGATTGGTCAGGTGACACCGGAATCGAGCGCGATTGTTGATGTCTACCATGCGGTCGAGGAAAATTGGGCCTCAGTGCAAGGTGCTTACGTGAAGGTTTCCGGTAAGCTAAAGGCAGAAGCATTAAAAGGGCTAGACCAGCTTAAAATCAACTAGAAAGTGATTGGTGTGGAATTATTATGGAGAAGTACCTTTCAACAGAACGAGCGAACCGCCTGTTGCTGCTTGCAACCGTTTTGCTTGTCATCTGGACAACGATCGAATTACAATTTACACGAATTTGGGGCGATATTCTGCCAGGTCTTGTGCGCACCGGCATTTCCTATACAGGTGAAATGCTGCTGGTAGCGATGGCGTTTCTCGTTCTTATTCACCCGAAAATTGGTCGTAAGCATTTACTTGAGCGTTTGAAAAATCCGCTGAATTTCAGCTTGCTCTTGTTCTTCGGGTTTGCCCTTTTTAGCATGTTCATTAACAACGTACCGTTTGCTCAAGGGATTTTTGGTTTACGGGCGATTTTTCAATATGCGCTGTTGTTTTATATTTTATTAGCGATTGAGATTCCTGCTGGCTGGGTAAAAAAGCTGTTCCATCTTATTATTGGATTGGCGCTTTTTCAGTCGATTGTTGGCTTTTTTCAAATTGCCTTTTTGGTGCCCTTGCCGCTGCGGGATGTATCTGAGCGTCGAAGCATTGCCGTTGGGGAAGAGGTTCGTGCATTCGGTTTAATGGATTCGAGTAACACACTTGCTGGATTTCTCGTTGCCGTATTGCTTCTTGTTATCCTGTACCTCTTTGTGTTTAGGGCAGAGCTGTCAAAAAAGCAAGTGCTGATTTATAGTGTCATTTCCGTGGTGCTTCTTACAGCCATCGCATTGACGTTCTCGCGCCAAGCGTTTCTTGCGCTAATCGGCTGTATTGCGATTATCGGGATTATCAATCGGAAAAAGAAAGCCTTTCGAATCCTGATCAAAGGGTCGATTGCTCTTGTTGTCCTTTTTGTGGTTGGCTATGGACTCGCCCTCGTGTTTCTTGAAGGGTTTGCCCAGCGTAATCTCTATACCCTTGATTTAACGCGGAATTATCGCTTTCTCTTCATTTTAAGCGGCTGGGAAGTCTTTTTGCTGAATCCAATTACCGGAGTCGGTCCAGGGATGTTTGGTAGTAACGCGGCGTTCTTCTTTAACTCGCCATTCCATGTCTTTTTCCATGAGGATTTGCCGACGACGATGCGAACCGTTGATAACAACTTCCTTTATGTGATTGTAGAGTATGGCATTATCGGAGTTGCGTTGCTTGCCTATTTCCTGTTCAATGTGTTAAAGCAAATGACGTTTTTATCTGAGCGCGAAACACATACCGAGCGCTGGGTTGGCCTATTTGTCGTGACGTATGCCATTGCCTTTGTCATTATGGGCTTGCTTTCCTCTGCTTGGGAGAACCACCAAATCGCCCTCTTGCTATGGCTCTTTTTAGGAATCGGAATGAACTGGTACAAAAAGGAGAAAGCCAATGGATAAACAAATCCGTGTACTCGTCTTAAGCAACATGTACCCAGGGAAGGATAGCAAAACCTTCGGGATTTTTGTGAAAAATCAAGTGGAGGCCTTACGCGCAAAAGGTGCGGAGGTCGATGTGGTTGCGGTCCAAAATCCGAGCATGTCAAAACCTGATGTGATGAAAAAATATGCGAAGTGGGCGGCTCAGACGCTCGCTTCGTTTTTGACAAAAGGGCGCCAGTACGATGTTGTACACGCCCATTATGTGTTTCCAACAGGAATGCTTGCATTACTGTTTAAAAAAGTGTTTAAGACGCGGCTGATTGTCACTGCGCATGGTGGGGATATCAACCGGATGGCGAAGAAAAATCAACGCATCCGTCGCTGGACCGAGACCATTTTGCATGAAGCCGATCATGTCATCACGGTCGGTACGGAACTCTATGATGAAGTGCAGCGGGAATTTCATGTGCCGAAGGATCGGTTGTCGGTCATTAACATGGGTGTAAATCTAGAGGTTTTTCAACCACATGATAAAACAGAGGCCCGCAAGGTTGTCGGGATTAAGGAAGGGATGCGCCCGATCGTTTTTGTTGGCAACATCATTAAAGAAAAAGGGATTCTTGAGCTTGTTGATGCCTTTGCCGCATTAAAAAAATTAGACCCATCTCTCGCCCTCTATCTTGTCGGTAACCCGAAGCTTGCCTCGTTTTTAGAAGAGGTGAAGGAAAGGATCGCTCGCTTAGGGCTTGAGGATGTTCATCTTCAGCCAGCCGTTCCTCAGCAGGAGGTGGCGATTTGGATGTCGGCAGCCGAGGTGTTTGTCCTCCCATCCCATATGGAAGGCTTTGGCCTTGTGGCGGTGGAAGCGATGGCCTGTGGCACACCAGTGGTCGGTGCTGGAGTTGGCGGCTTAAAAACACTTCTTCGTGACGGTCATGGGATCATTGTCGAACCAGAAAATGCAGCGTCCCTTGCGGAAGGGATTGGACAAGCTCTTTATGACGAGGGTGTGCGGGAACGCCTGATCGAAGCAGGAAGGCGCCGGGCAGTGGAGAACGACCAGGAGCGTCTAACAGAGAAAGTTATTGAGATTTATGCTCCAAATGGGGAGGAACAAAAATGAAAAGCAAACAACGGAAAAAGGTGCTGTTTATTTCGTCGATTGGCGGCCATTTAACACAGCTTCTTCAGCTAAAGCCGTTATTTGAAACCTATGATTATCACATTGTCACAGAGAAGTCGAGCATTACAGAAGAGATGAAAAATGAGCACCCTGTCTCACTTCTTATCTATGGTGCGAGAAACTATCTGTTTAGCTATCTTTTTAAGTTTTCCTTTAATTGCCTGAAATCACTTTGGATCTTTTTGCGTGAGCGTCCAGACGTTGTCGTGACTACAGGGGCGCATACGGCGGTGCCGATGTGCTATATTGCTAAGCTTTTCGGTCGCAAGGTGATTTTTATTGAAAGCTTTGCGAAGACGACAACGCCAACCCTGTCAGGTCGGATGGTGTATCCGATTGCTGATCTGTTTATTGTCCAGTGGGAGTCAATGAAAAAGGTGTATCCTAAAGCCGTATATGGGGGGTCAATCTATTGATTTTTGTAGTACTTGGAACCCATGAGCTACCCTTCACTCGTCTATTAGATGAAGTGAGCCGTCTGCAGAAGGCGGGAGTAATTGATGACGAGGTCGTTGTGCAAGTAGGGAATACTCCTTATCAAAGCGACGCAATGAAGCTGATTCCATTTATGAGCTACAACGAGATGGAACGATATTTTGACGAGGCTCGTCTCATTATTACTCATGCTGGGACAGGCTCGATTATTACCGGTGTGAAAAAAGGTAAGAAGGTAATTGCAGTGGCACGTTTGCAAAAATATGGGGAGCACAATGATGACCATCAGACGGAAATCGTTGAACAATTTACGAGTACAGGTCATATTTTAGGAATAGCAAACGAAAAAGAACTCGAACAAAAAATAAAGGAAGCGGAAACCTTCGAGCCAGTTCCTTTTAAAAGCGGACGGGATCAAATTGTTAAGCTTATTCAAGATTTTATTGAAGGCTAAGTCTGTTTTCACGTCTGTGTGATGGAAAGCGAAGCGGACACAGGTTCCTTTAGCTGTGAAAAAAAGATGCGGTTGTTGGGCAGAAGTGGACTCAGGCTCCGCTATTTGCAAAAAAGACGGATCATAGCAAGTCGTATTGACGAAATAAGGGCTCCTAGGTCCGTAACCGTTAAAATAAAGAGCGTTTTTTCGCAAATAGAGGATGCCGGATCCGTTAAAACGATGAAAAACGATAGACGTTTGGTACTGACTCGACCTATGAGCGATCAGACGTTTAAAGAATACACAGCAGGGAAGTTTTTTGGCGTGAATGTGGCGGAAGGGTAGTTTTTCTAAAAGGAAGTGTTCGTGTGAAGGGGAAGACGTTACTGAAGATTATTGGGGCAGTCGCTGTGATCAATTTAGCCTCTCGATTTATTGGCTTTTTGCGAGAGGTCGTTATTGGTTATCAGTTTGGAACCTCAAGTGTTGCCGACAGTGTCATTAATGCTTATACGCTGCCGAACTTTTTTTATGTTGCCCTAGGTGGCGCGATTACGACAGCCTTTATTTCCATCTATAGCAAAATGGGAGACCCCTTGAGACGGGATGAGTTTTTAAAGACCGTGTTTACATGGCTTACGGTCGTTCTGGTTGGCTTTACGGCTTTGCTGATGGTGTTTTCAAAGCCAGTGATGGGCCTTTTGTTCAGCGGGCTTGAGGCTGAAGAGCTTGCTTTAACCTCGAATTTGTTTACGATCATGGCACCAGCGACCTTTTTCCTTGTGATTGCCATGTGGTTCACAGGAATTTTGAACGTTAATGGACGATTTTCGATGGCAACGGCATCCACCTTCGTGATGAATTTGGTGTTTGTCAGCATCGCCGTTTTGTTTTTTCCCCTTCTTGGTCCTTACGCCCACGCATATGGAGCCACTATCAGTGCCAGCGTTATGGTGCTGATGCTCGTCTACATGCTGAAAAAAGGGAAGTTCATGAATTTTGGTTTCCGTTTTAAAATCGATGGGGAATTTAAAAAAATGCTGCGTCTGGCGTTGCCAATCCTGCTTGGCGGGGCGACGCTTCAATTTTACTTTTTGATTCATCGCGTGTTTGCCTCCCAGCTTGAGGGCGGGGTGATTGCCGCACTGAACTATTCGTCGAAAATTGTACAGCTTCCCCAAAGTGTGCTAATGACAGCAGTGACGACGGTCATCTATCCACTCTTGGCGAAGAAGGTGGCAGAGCAAGACAATGAAAGCATTCAGCACCTGTACCAAAAAGGGCTGCGAATGCTTGTGCTTACCATTGTTCCAGCGACAATTTTTGCCTATTATTATGCCGAAGAGATTTTTCAGGTCGTCTTCGAGCACGGGAACTTTACAAGGGAATCTACATTACTTGCGGCACCGTTATTTCAGCTGCTTGTTCTTTCCATGTTCGCTCACTCAGCGAATCTTTATGTGACAAGGTTTTTCTATGCGAAAGAGCATTCTGTCCTGCCAGTCAGCTTAAGTGTGATTTCCGTATTTGGGATTAATGTTGGCCTGATTGTGCTGCTGATGGATCGGTTTGGAGCGATGGGGATTGCTGCGGCGACCTCCATTAGTGCGATCGTTAATTTCCTGTTACTATTAGTTGCGGCGAAATTCGTGTTAAAATTAAAATTGGTTGGTGCAAATACGAAACGAACCGTGGCGAAATTTGTCATTTTGTTTGCCGCTCTTATCGGCGTGCAGATCGGAATTGAAGCATGGTTTCCGGCTGATATGGCATTACTAAAATTAATCGTTGCCCTCATTGTTACGGGTCTGGTGTTCATCGGACTTCTGGCGGGCTTACGTTTTTCTGAAATGGAAGACATTCGAAAGAAGCTAACGAAAAGGATTGTGAAAAGAGGATGAAATTAGCCGTTATTGGTACTGGATATGTAGGACTTGTCTCAGGTACGTGCTTTGCCGAGCTTGGAAATGATGTCATTTGTGTCGATAAGCTCGTTGAAAAAGTAGATATGCTGAAAAAGGGAGAAATCCCGATTTATGAGCCAGGCTTAAAGGAGCTTGTGATCAAAAATCAGGAAGAAGGACGTCTCGCTTTTACGACGGATCTAAAAGGGGCTGTGCAAGCAGCAGATCTCATTTTGATCGCCGTTGGAACGCCTGAATCGGAAACTGGGGCAGCCAATATGTCCTTTGTTTACGGTGTGGCAGAGGAAATTGGCGATGCGATCGGTGAGAGTTATAAAATCGTCGTGAATAAATCAACGGTTCCTGTTGGGACTGCTGAAAAAGTGGAAGCGATCATAAAAGAACGAAACGAAAAGGCAAACGTCGATGTGTGCTCGGTGCCGGAATTTTTACGTGAAGGCTCTGCCGTCAAAGACACCTTTAACCCTGATCGGATTGTGATCGGAACATCGTCTAAAAAAGCAGAAAAGGCGCTTGTGGAGCTTCATAAGCCATTGACGGAGCAAATTCTTGTGACAGATGTTCGCAGCTCGGAAATGATCAAGTATGCATCGAATGCCTTTTTAGCGACAAAAATTTCCTTCATTAATGAAATCGCAAATATTTGTGATGCATACGGGGCAGATGTAAATGCAGTGGCAAAAGGGATGGGTCTTGATACGCGGATCGGTCCAAAATTTTTAAATGCTGGACTTGGCTATGGCGGTTCCTGCTTCCCGAAAGACACGAAGGCACTCATTCATCTTGCTGAAGAAAAGGGCTACACACCCCAGCTTCTTCATGCCGTTAAAGATGTGAACAGCCGTCAGGGGCTACGTGTCGTTGAGCATGTGGAGCGAATTTTTGGAGATGACGTAAAGGGTCTTCGGGCGGCGATGCTTGGTCTTTCCTTTAAGCCGAATACGGATGATATGCGCGAGGCGCCTTCCTTAGTAATTGCTGAGCGCTTGCTGGGAATGGGTATGACGGTGAAGGCATATGACCCGATTGCCATGAACAATGCGAAAAAAATAATCGGTGCTAAAATTGAGTATGGTACAAGTGTTGAAGATACGATTCGTGATGCAGATGTGCTGCTCCTTGTGACCGAGTGGGATGAATTTGTCCAAATTGATCCAAATGATCTAAAAAAATGGTTAAGACGTCCTGTTGTCATTGATGGACGAAATGTGTATGATCCTAAGCAGATGAGAGAAATTGGAATGATTTATCACGGAATTGGTCGCTCGTAAAGGAGCGGGTTGATTAAAGAGGGTGAGAAGCATGAAACGGTTAAAATCACAATTATCATTTGTTGCGCTAGGGCTAGGGGTACTTTTACTCTCTGCTTGCTCAACGGATGCCGATGCATCCAATGTGACGGAAATTGCAAGTGATGATTATGTTGACAAAGAGCTACGAACGGTTCAACAAAAGGCAGCATCTGTTGAAGCGAGAGCTGAAAAGCTTGAACAAGAGGTGCAAGCGCTTCTTGGGGGAGATCGTAAGCCATCGCCTGCACCTGGAGTGTTTACAGATGTAAGGGCAGACTTTTATGCCCATGACGAGATTGTTTTTTTAAGTGACCGAGGTGTCATTCGTGGCTACCCTGATGGAAGCTTCAAGCCAAATCAAACGATCACACGTGCACAAACGGCGAGCATGCTCGTGCGTGAGCTTGGACTAGATGTCCCGGATGATTATGAGTTGAAAGCAACCGATGTTTCAGCAAATCATCCAAATTACAATGATTTGCGTCGGGTGGAGTATCACGGAATTATGTCTGGAAATAACGGGGAGATGTCGCCAGGGGCTGGATTAAGACGTTCTCAGATGGCAATTATTTTAGCGAAAGCCTTTAAGTTAGCGCCACCAAGCGAGCAATATTCCTTTACCGATATTGGACCAGACTATCCGAACTTTGAGCAAATCAATACGATTGCACATTACGGGATTACAACCGAGGTAGGCAAAGCATTCCGACCAAATGAAACAACAAACCGTGCCCAGTTTTCACTCTTTTTAACCCGGGCGATTAACTTAAATCATTAAGAAAAAACGACCACTCCAAAATCGCGGAGTGGTCGTTTATTTTTTAGGCTAAGCGTATAAATTTTTAACAACGGAGTTCGAGGTCGTTAAAAATTTAAAGGGCTAAGTATAGCTGCAACGAAGGATTTCGCTATGGAGGACTTGGTGAAAAGCCAAGTTTTGTTTGTCTTTCAGGGAGTTGGAGAGCTAGTCGTTTTTGAAGTGGGCTCAGTGTTCCTTTATATGTGAAAAAATACGCTTGTATGGTAGAAGTGGACTAAGATTCCGCTATTTGCAGATAATATGGATAATTGACAGGAGTATTGACTAAATGAGTGCTACTGAGTTCGAATGGCTGAAAATAAGGGAGTTTTTTCGCAAATAGAGGATTACATGTCCGTTAAAAAAGTAAATTTCAAAAGAAAATCTCACATGGGGCATTCAACTTACCTATCTCCATTTTCTATGACATTGGTTCTACAAGTATGAGGAGAGTTTGAATGGACTGTGGTTCCGTTATTTAGGTAGTTGTTTTCTAATGATTTATCGAGGATAACGAACTCAGTGTCCTTAAATTTAAATAAAGCTTTATGGCAGGGTGAGAGAGGTTGCTGTTTAGGGGGTAAGAAAAACTAGAAACTCCCGCCGAACTGCTTTCTTCGATGATTGCTAAAGCAGATATGGTAGCTCGTGCTCTCTTTTGAGGGTATCTGGCGGGAGTGAAAATCACCCGAAAAATTGAGCTATGCCGCCCTTTCATAAAGAAAGGTGTAAAACCAAGGTTTTGTTTTTCTTGATTAAGCTTTATGGCAGGGTGAGAGAGGGTGTTGTTTAGGGGGGTAAGAAAAACTAGAAACTCCCGCCGAACTGCTTTCTTCGATGATTGCTAAAGCAGATATGGTAGCTCGTGCTCTCTTTTGAGGGTATCTGGCGGGAGTGAAAATCACCCGAAAAATTGAGCTATGCCGCCCTTTCATAAAGAAAGGTGTAAAACCAAGGTTTTGTTTTTCTTGATTAAGCTTTATGGCAGGGTGAGAGAGGGTGTTGTTTAGGGGGGTAAGAAAAACTAGAAACTCCCGCCGAACTGCTTTCTTCGATGATTGCTAAAGCAGATATGGTAGCTCGTGCTCTCTTTTGAGGGTATCTGGCGGGAGTGAAAATCACCCGAAAAATTGAGCTATGCCGCCCTTTCATAAAGAAAGGTGTAAAACCAAGGTTTTGTTTTTCTTGATTAAGCTTTATGGCAGGGTGAGAGAGGGTGTTGTTTAGGGGGGTAAGAAAAACTAGAAACTCCCGCCGAACTGCTTTCTTCGATGATTGCTAAAGCAGATATGGTAGCTCGTGCTCTCTTTTGAGGGTATCTGGCGGGAGTTAAGTTTTTCTAAATTTCTACAATCTTCCTAAGGTGATGCCGGTGTAGTAGTGCTTGAGGATTTGTTCGTAGGTGTGACCGGCTTCTGCCATTCCTCTTGCGCCCCATTGGCTCATGCCTAGGCGGTGGCCCCATCCGCTACCTTCAAAGGTATAGGTGGAAGGGGAGGTTGGCAGCTGTTGCGTTGTGTTGGCTGTGCGAACAATCAACTGCTGGGTGTTCACTCTTTCAGTGGAGCCATTTCCGAGCATGACTTGGTTCCCGTATGTGTAATTCACCGTTTGGGTTGAGCCGTTCGCTGTTTTCACTCGGACCGACGTATCTTCCTTCTTTACTGAGAAGTTAATGCTGTTTAACGACGGGCTGGTTCCGAAAGCTCCACGAAGTCGGTCAGCAGTTTCCCCGGCACGCGGCAGCGTCGTTGTTACGATTTGACCCGTTGAGCGGTTGATTCCTGTCGCTTCGACACGCTGAACACTGTTTGCTGCTGTACGACTGGTTACTCTCAAATCAACAAGCTGAATGCCGCTTCCAAAAACAGCTCGCTCCACATCGCTTCGAGACGCCACATTTGTCCATGCGTTGTTTCGGTTTTGTGGATGACGGTCATATGGGTCTGGCACAGCGCGGATGTAGGAAAGAGGATTTAACCAAACGTTTTCACTGTTTTCGGTATGGCCGCCAGAGCTTGAATGGAAATACGCATCAATCGGTCTCCCGTTTGCGAGGGCATAAATCCCTCGTGTTGCACGGACCGCTGAAGTTGAATTCGCATGCTCTCCTGTTTTCCCTCCGTACACTTGATCTAAGGTTGTCCCGGTAATTGGGTTCCCTGATCGAGAGCGATTGTACGCAAAATTCCGTGCGGCAATTGCTTGTGCCTTCAGTGCTTCCTGATGCCAGCTTGCTGGCATTTCCCGAGGAACAACCCCAAGAAGGTAATCCTCAATGTCTAATTCATTAATAAGGGTTAAACGGCTGCTGCCAGGCTGGATTTTTAACGAGCCGCGATAGTCACGGACGCCAAAAGAGCCTGAATGCTGAACGGATGTAATCGTTGTGTACGCTTCCTGAGAAGAAGCTTGCTCAATTAGCTCAAAACCACGGTTTGACGTAAAATCACGTCCGTTGACACGAACCGTCACTTGATTCGGAGTATGACGGAATTGAAGTTCGCCTGAATATGAAACTTCCTTGTTGTTGTCGACGTTTAATAGCTTGTAAGGTCCTGTTGTTGTGACATTAAAATTAATAGAGGGAACAAGGCTCACTCGAATCGGTGTTTCATATTTTGCAGGATTGTTGGCAAAGGCTTGTCCGCCTGTTGTGAAAATCACCATAAGGGGTAACAGCATGAGTAAAAAGAGTACTTTCTTGATCATAAGTGTTGGCTCCTCATGATTGTTCCAATTCTTTCTTTAGTTGTTCGACTTGTTTTTCTAGCTCATTCACACGGTTTTCAAGCGTATCGACACGATCTTTAATCGGTTTCACTTGGTTCATGACCCATTCAACACTTGCGAGAACTGGTTGAGAGTTTGCAAGAGTAGATGAGGCAAAGGATACTGTTCCGATCGCGAGTGTCACAATCAAACTAGCGATGAGAATACGTTTCTTCATATATTATGAACCTCCTAATTAATGCTAGTTTGATTATAGCAGATGTGGGTAAATTGCATAGTACCTATAGCTAGAAACGAGAAATTCGACCTAGATTTTACAAAAAATGATCGATCCTGATGGAGAAAGATGAGAGTAGATTGTGTGAAATTATGAATTGTTTCCAAAACAGAAAAATAATTTGAACGAGGGAATCCGCTTTGTGGTATAATCCACTGTGTACGTTTAGACAATCTTATGGAGCGATTTTTAAAAAGATGTCGAATTTTTGTCATGGGCACACGACTGCTTGGTTTGCTCAAAGGAGAGTACATAACCCCTTAGCGATTGAGTGAAAGTGAGTCGGAAACGGAAATAAGAAATCACGAAAAGAGAAATAAAACGGATGATTTATGGAGAAGGTATGAATAAGGAGGGTCAACATGATCGGGTTGACGTTATTGATCTGCTTTATCGTCGCAGTTTTAGTCACACCACTTGTTAAAAAATTAGCCATTAAAATTGGTGCTGTTGATAAACCGAACCAACGAAAGGTTCATCAAAAGCTAATGCCACGTCTTGGTGGGTTGGCGATTTACATTGCATTTTTAGTTGGATTTATGGTTTTGCAGCCTCAAAGCCCATATATGGTGCCAATTCTTATTGGAAGCTTCATCATTATTTTAACCGGCTTTTTAGATGATATGCTGGAGTTATCGGCAAAGGTGAAGCTCCTTGGTCAGATTGCTGCAGCGAGTGTGGTTGTTTTTGGCGGGGTCCAAGTTGAATTTATTAACTTGCCGTTTGACGGTCGCCTTGAGCTTGGCTGGTTCTCCATTCCTTTAACCTTGTTATGGATTATTGGAATCACGAATGCAATTAATTTGATTGATGGCTTAGATGGGCTGGCGGCTGGTGTGTCGTCGATTGTCTTAATTACCATCTCGACCCTTGCGATCCTTGATGGAAACGTTTTTGTGGCAGGACTTGGTGCGATTTTAATTGGAAGTACACTCGGATTTTTAGTGTTTAACTTTAATCCAGCGAAAATTTTTATGGGTGATACGGGGGCTTTGTTTTTAGGGTTTATGATTTCTGTTGTCTCCCTGTTAGGGTTTAAAAACGTTACCGTGTTCTCGTTAATCATTCCTGTTATCATTTTGGCAGTGCCAATTTCAGATACATTTTTTGCGATTATTCGTCGGATTGTGAACAAACAGCCGTTATCAGCACCTGATAAATCCCATTTGCATCACTGTTTGCTGCGTTTAGGATTCTCTCATCGTAATACGGTTCTCATGATTTACGCGATGAGTGCATTTTTCGGCTTGGCTGCAATTATGCTGACGATGTCCACATTATGGATGGCTCTTTTGATTATGGTCTTGACGCTTGTTGTGCTTGAGCTAATCGCAGAACGGGTCGGACTTGTGAGCGCAACGTATCGACCGATGATTAAGTTTTTCCGTCGTTTGGCCAACGTCAAACGCCCGTCTTAAAAAAGCAAAGTCTGCTTCCGCCTAAAAGGGGAGCAGGCTTTTTTTTTAGCGAATATTTTTCCTGAGCGTATCAAAACGAGGCAAGGCAAAAGTGTAGTTTTTCGAAAGTCACGTTATCGCCATAGTGTTGGAAGACGTGAAAACTTTGATTTATCAACGCTTGTTAGGATATGGATGTAAATGAAAGGAATTGCTTAAATTCATGAGATGAGGCATGATGATAGCCGTTTTCATGATGAATGTTTTCGTTTTCATGAGCTGTTATGCCTTTTGAAAAAATTTGGCTACCAATGGATAATGAAGGTAATTCATGAAGAAAGAAGGCAATAAAATGAAACGGTTCTTTTCTAAAGTATTTGACGCGGTGACGAAGGCTCAGGAACAACGTGCAAAAGAAATGATTAAACACCGTAATTTCTACTATTAATATAAATACCCTCTTACGCCATTGGTAGCGTAGGAGGGTATTTTTTTACATGTTAAGAAGAGGCTGATTGCTCAGCCTCATTGGTTGCTTTTAATAGGTTGTGTTAGTGTCCGTTCCATCGTCTGCCTCAGAGGCGGCATCAGTTGTTCCAAGCTTAGACTCAGATGCTTCTTCAAGACCGAGATGAACGCGTAGGGCATGTGTGACTTCAGCTAGAGACGCTTCATCTAATTGGACATAGGACACGCCATTGATTGATGTTGGACTAGATTCAATATTAATCGTATTGACTTCATTCAACGATCTTCCGTAAGAATGAAGGGCTACCATATTTCCAAAGCTTAGGTTAGTTGTCATGTGTGTTCCGACACTTTCTAAGACATCATCATAGGATGTGATCGAAGAAATGGAAGATCCTTTTTCGATTATCGCTTTAATGACCTGCTGCTGACGATGTCCGCGACCGATGTCACCAAGTGGATCAGCTTTCCGCATTCTAACGAACGCAAGGGCTTCTTCACCATTTAACGTATGTGTTCCTTCTTGAAGCGTGATGGCACCTTGATTCCCGCTACTATCTTGCTCAGAGAATGTTTTTGGAACGTCTACTTCAACACCGCCAAGGGCATCGATGATTTCCACAAACGCATCAAAATTTAATTTGACATAGTAATCAATCGGAATGTCTAACAGCTCTTCCACGGTAGAAACAGAAAGGTCTAACCCACCGTATGCATGGGCATGGTTAATCTTGTCAGGATTCGTTCGACCAGGAATGTTGACAAGGGAATCTCGTGGAATACTTAAAATGTTCACACTCGTATCTTCTTTATTAAAAGTAGCGACAAGAATAGCATCAGTTCGTCCACTTAAATTGCCGTCTCGGTCATCGACCCCAAGAAATAGAATGGAGATGTTATCCTTGCTCGGATTGACTTGTTCCTCACGTTTTTCGGACATATCACCACGGGCTAGTTCCTGCTGAGCACCTGAAGTTACATTGGCTAATTTGTAAATAAAGTAGCCTGCTGCACCTCCAAATGCAATGAAGGAAACAATGCCGACGACTAAGAAAGCGCGAAGGATTCGTCGCAACCTACTTTTGCGTCGTTGCACCCTAGAGTTTGTCATGTTTATTCCTCACTTCTATAATAAAATCTGTTTTACCTTCAAAGCTAAAACCTGTTCTCGTTCGGTGTTCGAATAAACATTTCGAGCACAGCAGCCTTGCTATATGTCTTGTAAGCTACTAGCAATTAAACGTTGCTAAGCAGTTAAGAACATATAAACGAATCTAATACAACTGTTATTCTTGCAAGTTCGGTTTGCTATATCGTATTCCGTGATAGAGTTTTATGCAGAATTATCTCGATTCTACATGTATATTATCGTAAATGATTTCGCAGAAGAAATAAAGCTAAAAATATTCATAGATTGTAAGAGATTGTGAAAAGAAGGGTCAGAGCAGAAGGGGTCAGGGCAAAAGGGGTCAGAGCAGAAGTGGTCAGGACAATAATGAATAATCTTGCAATTTCGAAAATTATAGATTATAATGACGGTGATTACGAAAATTTAAGGAAAAACAGTTAATAATATGAATTTCGTAATAGGATATTAGTCTAGGTAAAAAATTCGTAAAGTGAGTAGGTATGATTATGAAGCTAGATGAAATCGATGTTCAAATTTTAAAAATGCTCCAGGATAATGGCAAACGCTCTTATACAGATATAGCACAGCAGCTTGACGTCAGTGAAGGAACAGTGCGGTCGCGGATTAACCGATTGCTTAAGGAGGGTGTTTTTGAATTCATCATTCATATGGATCCCAATAAAATTGGGTTGAATGTGCAAGTGATTATTGGCATTAAAACAAAGCTTGGACATCAAGAAGCGATAGCTGCCCACTTAAATGACTACCCAGAGGTCCGGTTTGTTGGGGCATTCTCAGGCCATCACGACTTAATTTTGCAGGCGTATTTTAAAAACAATGAGGATTTGGTTAATTTTTTAAATAAAGAGTTAGCGAAGTTAGAGGGAATTGTGGCAGCAGATGTTAGCATTGAGCTGAAGCAGTATAAGGACTCTTTCTCTTACATGATTCAAGAGCAGGATTAAAATTTTCTGAATATATCATTAATTAAAATTATAACAGTTTCTCGACACAGATGTAAATAAATGATGGCACAAAAAAGAAAGGCAGAATCTTAGCCATTACATGAATGAGGTGTACAGATTGGTAAAAAAGAAACCAATATTAGAAGTTAATCATTTGAAAACCTATTTTTATAAAAAAAAGAAAGAGCTTCCAGTTGTCGACGATGTTTCGTTTCACGTAAATGAAGGGGAAACACTCGCCATTGTCGGTGAGTCAGGGTCTGGTAAGAGTATGACAACCTTGTCCATTATGCGGCTCGTTCCTTCCCCAGGGGGAAAAATCGTCGGGGGAGAGATCCTTTTTGCTGGTGAGGATTTATTAAAACAAAAGGAAGAGCGAATGTTCAAAGTAAGAGGCAACGACATTGGTATGATTTTCCAGGAACCGATGTCATCCTTGAACCCCGTCCTAACGATCGGTGAACAGCTGATGGAGACACTTATCTATCATAAGAAAATCTCAAAGCGTGAAGCGTACAATCGTGCAAAAGAGATGTTAGAGCTTGTTGGATTTTCCCGTGTGGATGAAATTTTACGAGATTATCCCCATCGGTTATCAGGTGGGATGCGCCAACGGGTCATGATTGCCATGGCAATGAGCTGTGATCCGAAGCTTTTGATTGCGGACGAGCCAACGACAGCTTTAGATGTAACGGTGCAAGCGCAAATTCTCGATCTAATGAAAGGGTTAAGTGAAAAATTTAACTCTGCCATAATTTTAATTACTCATGATCTCGGCGTTGTTGCAGAATTGGCGGACCGAGTTGTCGTCATGTATGCGGGTCAAATTGTTGAAGAAGCAAAAATTGTGCCTTTGTTTGATAAGCCGTTTCACCCTTATACAGTTGGTTTAATGGAGTCGGTTCCAAACATTGATGAGGACAAAGAACGTCTTGCATCGATCGCAGGAAATGTTCCAACACCAGACCAATTTCCAAAAGGGTGTCGCTTTGTCACACGCTGCCAGCATGCCTATGAAAAATGTGTGACGGAACAGCCGGAATTAATGGAAATCGAAACAGGTCGCAAGGTGAGATGCTTCTTGTATGAGAAAGGAGTTCGTTACGATGAGTCTGCAGCAGCAAGAACAGAATGAAGAAGCTGTAAGAAAAGAACAAGACGGGATGCTACTGGGTGTTAAAGGACTAAAGAAGTACTTTCCGATTAAAAAAGGATTGCTTCGTAAAACCATTGGACAAGTTCGAGCGGTTGATGATGTGAGCTTTTTTATAAAAAAAGGTGAAACGTTTGGTCTTGTTGGAGAATCTGGTTGTGGGAAATCGACGACCGGCCGAACGATTATGCGGCTTTATGAGCCAACGGAAGGGACGATTCTTTTTAATGGAGAGGACTTATCGACAAAAACTGAACGTGAAATGCTCCCATTCCGTCGAGATATTCAAATGGTATTCCAAGACCCTTACTCCTCATTGAATCCAAGAAAAACAGTTGAGTCGATTTTAAAAGAACCACTTAGTTTGCATAATACCCACCCCCGTAATGAACGGCAAGGCTATATTGAGAGCTTGATGGAGCGTGTAGGCCTTAACCCAAGCTATGTTAATCGTTATCCCCATGAATTTTCAGGGGGACAGCGGCAGCGAATTGGGATTGCTCGGGCACTCGCGCTAAATCCGAAATTAATTATTGGCGATGAGCCTGTTTCTGCTCTCGATGTTTCGGTTCAATCACAAGTGTTGAATTTAATGAAAGATTTACAGGATGAATTCGAGCTAACCTATTTATTTATTGCCCATGATCTTGGTGTTGTAAAGCATATCTCTGACCGAATCGGTGTCATGTACCTTGGGAAGATGATGGAGGTGGCTAGCGAAAAAAATCTATATCGCAATCCCCTACATCCTTATACCCAAGCCTTGTTATCTGCTGTTCCCCGCTCCCATCCATCGGAAATCAAACGAGAACGAATCATTTTAAAAGGAGAAATTCCAAATCCTGCAAGTCCACCGGCGGGTTGTGTGTTTCACACACGTTGTCCACAAGCAATGGAGGAATGCAAAGGAAAGGTCCCTTCATTTAAAGAGGTGAAGAATGATCATTTTGTCGCTTGCCATCTTTACGAATAAAGCGTTTTTCTAAAAGGATTGAAACATCCTAAAGCTTTACTTAAAAAAGGAGGTGTTGCGTAAGGAGAGACAAGAGGGAAAGCCAATCGTTACGATGCTATTGACATGTGGTGAACAAAAATTGAAGGGGGACATTTCATGTCTAAGAAAAGGCTTTTGATGCTGTTTGGTCTAGTTATGGCACTGTTGCTTGTAGTTACAGCGTGCTCTGGAGGAGACGAACAAGCAACGACAGATCCGGATGGGGAAACAGAAGAGCCGACAGGTGAAGGAGATGGAGAGGCTACAGGTGAGCCGCAGCAAGGTGGAAGCATTGTGATGGGAACACCTGGTGAGCCTGTTACCTTTAATGAGCTATATTATCAGGATTCTGCAAGTCATGATGTGATTCAAATGCTTCATGTTTCGTTAATGCAGACAGATGAAAATTTAGAGATCCAGCCTTATGCTGCTGTTGATCACCCAGAGGTTTCTGAGGATGGTTTAGAGTGGACGTACACAATTCATGAGGGAATGACGTTTCACGATGGTGAGCCTGTCACAGCGGAGGATGTAGCTTTTACGTATAATATTTTAATTGATCCAGATTATACGGGACCTCGTGCAGGAGACTTTGAAACATTAGAAAGCGTTGAGGTCATTGATGAGCATACGGTGCTATTCACATTGAACGAAGTAGATGCAAGCTTTGAAGCACGTCACTCATACAACATTCTTCCCCAACATATTTTAGGAGACATTCCCGTTGCAGATTTGGAAGAGTACCGTGAGTATAATTTAGACGCACCAATTGGGGCTGGTCCATTTAAATTTGTAGAATATGTGGACGGTCAGTATTTGACGGTTGAAGCGTTTGATGACTTTTTTCTTGGACGCCCTAATTTAGACAGCATTACGTTCCGTTATGCTGCCGACCAAAATGCCGTTTTACTTCTATTTGAAACAGGAGAAATTGACCACATGGTGTTACCTGCAACAGAGTATGCTACGGCTGAAACGTATGATCATGGTCGAATTTCTTCTGAATTAGAGCTTCGTTATGACTATATTGGTTGGAATAATGACCGTCCTTTATTTCAGGACCCGCGGGTACGTCAGGCTTTAACAATGGCCATCGATCGTCAGCTTATTGTAGATGAAATTATGGGCGGACGCGCAGAAGTCGCTCATACACCGGCTAGTCCGTTAAGCTGGGCTTATACGGATGAGGTAACGAAGTTTGACTATGATCCAGCAGCTGCACAGGAGCTTCTAATGGAAGCAGGTTGGGAGCCAGGTTCAGATGGAATTTTAGAAAAAGATGGCGAGCGTTTTTCCTTTGAGCTTCTTTCTAATGATGGAAATGTCATTCGCCGTGACATTGGTGTGATCGTTCAACAAATGCTTGGGGAAATCGGGATCGAAGTGGAGCCTCGGCAAATGGAGTGGGGTGCGTACTTAGATCGAGTGAACACGCCTAACAAAGACTTTGACGCAACGATTGCAGCTTGGGGACTGGCAACAGATCCAGATCCATCAGCGCTTTGGCATTCTCGAGAAAGTGAAGCTGGTCTAAATAACATTACGTATGCCAATGACGAAGTGGACGAGTTAGCGGAGTTAAATAAAACGATTCTTGATCGTGACGAGCGCGCTGAAGTGATTGGTAACGTCTATAAAATTTTAGCTGATGAACAGCCCTATACATTTTTATTTTACCCTGAACAGCACATTCTATTAAGCAATAAATTGCAAGGCTTTACGCATCATCCGCGTCTGAATGTTTACAGACCATTTGAATGGTATGTGAATGAATAAGCATTGAAAAGGGGGGAGGGGCAATCCTTCCCTTTCCTGCTCTTGAAAATAAAGGGATTGTGAGGAATGAAATCATGACTACTTACATCATTCGCCGGGTCATTATGATGATCCCTATACTAATTGGCATTTCGATTCTCTCCTTTGCGATAACCTATTCAGCACCAGGGAACCCTGCCATGATGAACATGGACCCTAGTATTTCTCCAGAGGTTCGGGAACAACAAATTAAGCGCCTTGGGTTAGATGACCCGATTCCTGTTCAATATGTTCGGTGGATGGGGAATGTTTTACAAGGCGATTTAGGTACGTCTTATCATCGAAAAGTACCAGTTACAGATTTAATTTTAGATAGGCTTCCTAATACATTATTGTTAATGGGTGCTTCCCTTTTTCTAGCCGTGATCATAGCCATTCCGTTCGGTGTTCTATCTGCAACAAGACAATATTCTAAAATGGATTATACCGTTACATTCGGCTCGTTTGTTGGCTTAGCAACCCCGAATTTTTGGTTAGGTTTAATGTTAATTATGCTGTTCTCTGTTCAGCTCGGCTGGACGCCGGTTGGTGGTGTTGCCACAATTGGAGCCGAATTTAGCATTCTTGACCGTCTCCATCACTTACTATTACCAGCTCTTGTTTTGGCAACAGCAGATATGGCAGGTCTGACACGTTATACCCGTTCGAGCATGCTGGAGGTTATTAATCAGGATTACATACGGACAGCTCGATCGAAGGGCTTCCGGGAGCGTCGTGTCGTGTACAAACATGGCTTGCGAAACGGGCTCATTCCGGTTGTCACCATGCTCGGTTTGATGCTTCCAACCATGGTCGGTGGTTCAGCCATTGTTGAATCGGTATTCGGTTGGCCGGGAATTGGGAAAATGTTTATTGATGCTGTTTTCCAACGGGATTATCCGATTATTTTAGCAGTAACCATGTTTGGTGCAGTGTTAACGGTTGTCGGAAATTTAATCGCAGATATTATGTATGCTGTCCTCGACCCGAGGATTGAATATTAGGGAGGGATATTGATGGCTTTACACCCACAGCGTCAGAGTCAGCCAAGCAACTCTATCTCGGTCGAGGATTACCAACTAATTGGGGAGCGGCGCTCTCTTCTTTCGATGATTGTCTCTAAGTTTTTTCGAAACAAATTGGCGGTGATTGGCTTAGTGCTGTTGCTCCTCATTACTCTCGCATGCTTATTAGCACCATTTATTGCACCTCATGACCCGAACTATCAAGACTTGCGTAATCGCCTTGCCCCTCCGAGCAGCGAATTTTTGCTGGGAACGGACCATTTAGGCAGGGATTTATTTAGCCGCATGCTTTACGGTGGTCAAGTTTCCCTTTATGTTGGTTTTGCTTCCATGTTAGGGGCTGTTTTCATTGGTACCATTATTGGAGCATTAGCTGGTTATTTTGGTGGCATTGTTGACGCGGTTTTAATGCGTTTTGTCGATATTGTCGTTGCGTTTCCAAATATTTTTTTATTAATTACACTTGTTGCGATTTTGGACCCGAGCATCAACATTTTGATTTTCGTTTTTGCATTACTTAGCTGGACAACAACTGCGAGAATTGTTCGTGGAGAGTTTCTTTCATTAAAGAAGCGGGAGTTTGTTCTCGCATCAAGGACGATTGGGATGTCCAATTCGAGAATCATTTTTGGACAAATTTTACCGAATGCGGCTGGCCCAATTATTGTCGCAGCGACATTGGCTGTAGGAAATTTTATTCTTGCTGAATCAGCATTAAGTTTCTTTGGACTCGGTGTGCAACCGCCTGCGGCTACCTGGGGGAATATGCTGTCAAATGCCCAAAGTGTGACGATCTTCCGTAGCGCTTGGTGGTACCCAACCTTCCCTGGAATGCTGATTTTATTGACCGTTTTAAGCTTTAATTTTATCGGTGACGGCCTCCGAGACGCACTCGATCCAAGAGCCGTCGAGAAATAGAAAAAAAGGGGTCAGGGCAAAAATGCCCTGACCCCTTTTGCCCGCAGCAAAAATGCTCTGACCCCTCTATGCGGCTTCTTCGAGGTACTCGAGTTCGCCGGTTTTGATAGTGGCTTGACCATTGGTGAGGTTCGTCATCCAGTTGGTGAAGGCGTCGGTTTGGTCTTCAACGACATAGGTTTGCACTTCCACTTGGTCAAGATATGAAATTTCCTTAATTAAATAAGGAGATTGGCGTAGCTCATTTTCCACCTTTCCAAGCCAGTGATAATCAATTTGTGTGTGCACAACCTGCATTAAGGTCCGTTTCACGACACCAATCGCATTCAGCCCTTCGCTTGTCGCCCCCCCGTATGCGCGAATTAATCCACCTGCACCTAGCTTGATCCCACCAAAATAACGGGTGACCACGACAACCGTATCCTTCAAATTACGCTTTTTTAATACTTCCAAAATCGGAATGCCCGCCGTACCACTTGGCTCCCCGTCATCATTCGCCTTTTGAATCTCATCCTTTTCCCCAATCAAATACGCAGAGCAATTATGTGTAGCATTCCAATGCTTTTTTTTGATCGCTTCAATAAAAGCCTGAGCTTCCGCTTCTGTGGTAGCACGGGCAATTTGGGCAATGAAGCGTGATTTTTGAATCACGATTTCATGCTCTCCTGATTCTTTCACAGTATAATAGGTTGCTAGCATGAAAAGTCCCCCTTCGAATTTCATAGTTTTACAAAACACAGAAATATACGTGTAATATTGTCATGATAAGCTATGCATATTGATTATTTGCTTAATGCTAATAAATAAGATAAACCTAGACGATAAAGTAAATGTAGGCCTTTTATTGGTTCAATTGCACCATCAATCTTGGAGGTGGCCACCAATCGAAGGTGTGCCAAACAGCAATATGGTTCTGTCTGCACCCGTTTAAATGCCTAATTGTATGTAATTACCAATGAGTTGAGACGCCGTTTCATGTAAGCTAATGATAGCGAAATCCTATTCCTGACGCAAATAATCAACTTCTTCCAAGAATAAATAAAAAATTTGCATGGAAACACCGAAAGAAGGGTTTTTCACGCTTTTAACGAAGGTATATAGGTATAAAAAAGAATGGGACAAACGTCAATACAACCATATAAATTTTAAGCCGGGCCTACTTTTTCAATTAGAAAGTTGGTGATATTCTTGGCTGACACGCATATGTTGGACAAGATCATTAATCAAACCTTGGAAACGGTAGGGAAAAGCCGTGAACAGATTTTTGAAATCAGTGAGCAGTCACGACAAGAGTACAAAATGCTAGAGCAAGAATTACGTGACGTGCGGATTAAAGTTGCCACAGTCATAGAAAAGGCAGATCGAATGCAAAATCATGCTCGCTTTGCGAGGAACCGTTTGGCGGAAGTGAGTACACAATTCCAAAAATATACAAACGATGAAATTCAACGAGTGTAC
>NZ_ANNK01000032.1 GCF_000334155.1 Halalkalibacterium ligniniphilum
TTGGTCTTCAACGACATAGGTTTGCACTTCCACTTGGTCAAGATATGAAATTTCCTTAATTAAATAAGGAGATTGGCGTAGCTCATTTTCCACCTTTCCAAGCCAGTGATAATCAATTTGTGTGTGCACAACCTGCATTAAGGTCCGTTTCACGACACCAATCGCATTCAGCCCTTCGCTTGTCGCCCCCCCGTATGCGCGAATTAATCCACCTGCACCTAGCTTGATCCCACCAAAATAACGGGTGACCACGACAACCGTATCCTTCAAATTACGCTTTTTTAATACTTCCAAAATCGGAATGCCCGCCGTACCACTTGGCTCCCCGTCATCATTCGCCTTTTGAATCTCATCCTTTTCCCCAATCAAATACGCAGAGCAATTATGTGTAGCATTCCAATGCTTTTTTTTGATCGCTTCAATAAAAGCCTGAGCTTCCGCTTCTGTGGTAGCACGGGCAATTTGGGCAATGAAGCGTGATTTTTGAATCACGATTTCATGCTCTCCTGATTCTTTCACAGTATAATAGGTTGCTAGCATGAAAAGTCCCCCTTCGAATTTCATAGTTTTACAAAACACAGAAATATACGTGTAATATTGTCATGATAAGCTATGCATATTGATTATTTGCTTAATGCTAATAAATAAGATAAACCTAGACGATAAAGTAAATGTAGGCCTTTTATTGGTTCAATTGCACCATCAATCTTGGAGGTGGCCACCAATCGAAGGTGTGCCAAACAGCAATATGGTTCTGTCTGCACCCGTTTAAATGCCTAATTGTATGTAATTACCAATGAGTTGAGACGCCGTTTCATGTAAGCTAATGATAGCGAAATCCTATTCCTGACGCAAATAATCAACTTCTTCCAAGAATAAATAAAAAATTTGCATGGAAACACCGAAAGAAGGGTTTTTCACGCTTTTAACGAAGGTATATAGGTATAAAAAAGAATGGGACAAACGTCAATACAACCATATAAATTTTAAGCCGGGCCTACTTTTTCAATTAGAAAGTTGGTGATATTCTTGGCTGACACGCATATGTTGGACAAGATCATTAATCAAACCTTGGAAACGGTAGGGAAAAGCCGTGAACAGATTTTTGAAATCAGTGAGCAGTCACGACAAGAGTACAAAATGCTAGAGCAAGAATTACGTGACGTGCGGATTAAAGTTGCCACAGTCATAGAAAAGGCAGATCGAATGCAAAATCATGCTCGCTTTGCGAGGAACCGTTTGGCGGAAGTGAGTACACAATTCCAAAAATATACAAACGATGAAATTCAACGAGTGTACGAGCAAGCAAATGAATACCAAGTAGAGCTTGCCCTATTGCAGCAAGAAGAAAAACAGCTTCGGGAACGGCGGGACAATATTGAACGCCGGCTCATGAGTTTAAAAGGTACGATCGAACGAGCAGAGCAACTGGTAGGTCAAATGAGCGTTGTCTTCAATTTTTTGTCGAGCGACCTGCAGCAAGTTAGTGAAATCATTGAAGATGCACGGGAAAAACAAGCGTTTGGCTTGAAAATCATTGAAGCGCAGGAAGAAGAACGAAAAAAACTTTCCCGGGAAATTCATGACGGACCGGCTCAAATGATGGCGAATGTTCTGTTACGGTCGGAGCTTGTCGAATGCATTTATCAGGACAAGGGAATGGAAGAGGCATTAAAAGAAATTCGCGAATTGCGAAATTTGGTAAAAATGTCACTTGCAGATGTGCGACGGATTATCTATGATTTACGTCCGATGGCCCTTGATGATCTGGGTCTTGTGCCTGCTTTGATCAAGTACTTAAAAACCTTTGAAGAGCATACAAAAATGCCGATCCACTTCCAGCATTTTGGGAGGGAGCAACGCTTACCTCAACAGCTTGAAGTGGCGCTCTTCCGTCTTGTTCAAGAAGCAGTTCAAAATGCCTATAAGCATGCTGAACCTAGTGAAGTGAAGGTGAAAATTGAAATCAAAGCTTCAAAGGTTATCATTCTTATAAAAGATGATGGCAAAGGCTTTGAACAATCAGAGAAAAAAGAAGGGTCTTTTGGCTTAATGGGAATGAAGGAACGTGTCAATATGCTGAAAGGTGATTTAAAAATACATTCGCGAAAAAAAGAAGGAACCGCAATTTTTATCGAAGTGCCCATTACAGAATAAAAAACAGTAGAGAAGTAGTAAAGATGACCGGAAAAATCGGAGGGTGATGTAAATGAGTGAACAATTTACTAAAAACATACGAATCGTAATTATTGATGACCATCAACTATTTCGTGAAGGTGTTAAACAAATTTTGGCAATGGAAGATCAATTTGAAGTTGTTGCAGACGGAGAAGATGGTGAAGAAGCTGTAGCCCTTGTGGAAAAACATAATCCTGATGTCATTCTCATGGATATTAACATGCCAAAAATGAATGGAATTGAAGCTACACGTGATTTGATTAAAAAGTACCCTGATGTAAAAGTGTTAATTCTCTCGATTCATGATGATGAAACCTATGTGACTCATGTGTTAAAAACAGGTTCAGCTGGATATTTATTGAAGGAAATGGATGCAAAAGCCTTAATTGAAGCGGTAAAGGTTGTTGCTTCTGGTGGAGCCTACATCCATCCGAAAGTCACTCACAACCTGATTAAGGACTACCGTCGTCTTGCCAGTGAGGATGAGCGAGAAGAATCGGAAATTGGCTACAAGGAAGTGGAATACCGCAAGCCGCTTCATATTTTAACTCGTCGTGAGTGTGAAGTTCTTCAATTAATGACAGATGGTTACAGCAACCGCATGATTGGAGAAGCTTTATATATTAGTGAAAAAACCGTTAAAAATCATGTAAGTAATATTCTGCAAAAGATGAATGTAAATGACCGTACACAAGCGGTGGTTGAATCGATTAAAAATGGCTGGGTGAAAGTTAGATAGTTGTTTTCCGGTGGGGAAAAGGGGGCGGAGCTTCAGTTCAAAGTAGGAAAACAAAGAAGTCCTTCCGCTCACCGCTTAGGTGGACCCTACGAACTGCTTTTCCTCCATGTGGGAGGAGCTGTCTGTTCAGGATTGTTTCTTGAAAGGTCTTGGGTTTTTAAGGTACATTAATAGGAGAGCGCTTCTTCCATTATAGACAGAGGCGGATTTTGAACGAGTACCTTAAACGATAGGAATGATGTCGAGCATCAGCTATCACCTTAAATGGAAGTCGCCGAGCCTCCTTTAAAGGAGCTTACGTTTTTCCTAAAGACTGAGTAAAGTGAGGATTTTTGCACATGAAAAACGTGGCAATCGTAACGGACAGCACAGCTTACCTCGATCCTGAGGTGCGAAAAGAACTAGGCATTCACATGGTACCATTAAGCGTTGTGTTTGGAGAAGAAGCGTTTCAAGAGGAAATCGATCTTACAACAGAAGCATTCTATGAAAAAATGAAACAGACGGACAAGCTACCAACAACGTCACAACCGGCAATTGGACATTTTGTCGAGATGTTTGAGTCATTGGCAAAGGAAGGCTTTCAAGCCGTCATTTCCATCCATCTTTCGAGTAAAATCAGTGGTACCTACCAATCAGCGATTAGTGCGGCTGATATGGTTGAAGGGATCGAGGTTTTCGGCTTTGATTCAGAAATCAGCTGTGCGCCGCAAGGGTATTTTGTCATTGAAGCCGCGCGTATGGCTCAAAAGGGTGCGGAGGCACAAGAAATTCTTGATCAGCTTGTCGCTATGAAGGACAGACTTCGTGCGTACTTCATGGTTGATGACTTGAACCATCTTCATCGTGGCGGCCGATTAAATGCTGCTCAGCTTGTTGTTGGAAGCATACTTAAGATTAAGCCTGTCCTTCATTTTGAAGAAGGATCGATTGTTCCCTTTGAAAAAGTACGAACAGAGAAAAAAGCATTAGCACGAATCAAAGGGCTCTTTGCTGAAGATGCCTCTTCAGGTGAAGCGATTCAGGCTACGGTCATTCATGCGAATCGACTCGATGCGGCCGAAGAGCTAGCCGAAGAATTACGGACCCAATACCCTAATGCGAGCGTTGGCATCAGCCACTTCGGTCCGGTAATTGGCACCCATCTTGGCGCAGGAAGCCTTGGCCTGTCGTGGATGAAGACAAAAAACTAAAGAAAACACCGTAAGAGCATTTTCAGCATTGTTGGAAATGCTTTTATTTTTGTAGAAAAGGGGACGAAGCTTCAGATCAAGCTGATAAAACAACGAAGCCCTTCCGCTCACAGCTCTTCATTGAAAGGATGCTCAGTGTTACTTGACGAACTCGTTTTCATCCAAGTGGGAAGAGCAAGCCTTTTGGGAGAAGGGCGGCGCCTGTGACAGGTTTACCTTCCGAGCTCGTTTCCAGTCTGTGTGGAAAAAGCGAATCCTCTTATCATGATCTTAGCTGAAAGAGAACAGAGCTAGAGTGCTGCCAACTCCAGCTATTTATGTATGCTTCACCCCAAAAAAATCCCGCCTCAAGGAGTGATTCTATGGAATTTGTGATTCTCTCAAGGAAAATCATTCCCGCCTCCCTTGAAAGCTTCTCACTCTCCACCCCTCGTTATCGCATCGATGAACTCCCATCTTTGTATCCACAGCCCTTTCAGAAATCATTTCCTTTTTCACTAGAGCTTCATGCCTTCCTTACAGGGCGACTTTTAAAGCGTAGAGAGCTTCCTTTTCCACTCCCCCTCATCCAACAGCATTACGAGCATGGCTTTCTGCAATATGAACCGGCCATTGCTATAAAAAACGACGGTCGCCCTGTTTGCAAGCGTTGTGGAAATGAGAAGGCTCATCTTTTTGCCACGATTGAGTGCTTTCATTGCAAACGAGACTGCACGTATTGTCGGAGCTGCATCAAGCTTGGGCGGATCACTGCTTGTGAGCCCCTTGTGCGCTGGACAGGCCCCGAGTGGCAGTACCCGTTGTACGACGATCCCCTTTCCTGGACCGGCACCCTATCTCCGGGGCAAAAGCATGCCTCTGATCTTGCCGTTGAAGCAGTCCGACAACAAACGAAGCTGCTCATTTGGGCTGTATGCGGATCTGGCAAAACTGAGGTGGTCTTTGCCCCGATTGCTGAAGCTTTAAAAAAGGGAGGGCGTGTCTTGCTAGCCACACCGAGAACCGATGTTGTTAAAGAGCTGTTTCCGCGACTAAAGAAGGCCTTTCCAGTGGCGAAAATCACCGCTCTTTATGGCGGAAGTGAAGAGGTTTTTCATCCAGCGCAGCTCGTCCTTGCAACAACCCATCAAGTGCTTCGCTTCAAGCAAGCCTTTGACCTTGTCATTATTGATGAAGTGGATGCGTTTCCGTACACGATGGACAAACGCTTGCAATTTGCGGTGGAGGAAGCGCGCCGAGCAGAGAGCCCGCTCCTATCTTTAACCGCGACTCCCTCAAAGCAACTCCTCTCCACCTCCCCCTCCCTTGTAAAAATTCCCCTCCGTTATCACGGCTTTCCGCTCCCGGTTCCCACATTTTCTTGGTGCGGCAATTGGAGAAAACGGCTTCGCAAAAACAAGCTCCCGCCAAAGCTCATCCAATGGCTCACAGAACGACAGCCCCTAAAAACACCTGTATTCGTGTTTGTCCCGTCCATTAAAATTTTAAACGAGGTGGGGCGGCTCTTGCTTAAAGAAAATATACCTTGTGAAACCGTACATGGGGAGGATGCCACACGTCATGAAAAAATTGAACGCTTTCGGAAGGGGGAGAACTCCTTGCTTGTGACCACAACGATCCTAGAACGTGGAGTAACGATTCCGAATGTAGAGGTTGCTGTGTTAGGAGCAGAAGACACGGTATTTAGCGAATCGGCCCTTGTGCAAATCGCAGGGCGTGTCGGTCGAAGTGCCTCGTCCCCATCAGGAGAAGTGGTCTTTTTTCATTACGGGAAATCAGATCAGATGGTCAAGGCGAGACGGCATATACAGAAAATGAATGAGGAGGGGAAGCGTTTTGGGCTATTGTCTATTATGTGATGAGCGGATCATGGAAACCGTACGTTGGTCAACGCTTTGGCTAAAGGAAGAGGAGACGAAGCTTTGCGTACGCTGTCTAGAAAAATTTGAACCGATCAAAGGAGAGGTATGCCAGCTTTGTCATCGACCACTTCATGAGTTAAAGGCTAGCTTTTACAAAAATGGGGTGTGTCTTGACTGTCAGCGGTGGGAAAACGACAAAAAGACTGCTCAATTGCTAACGAAAAACATTTCGTGCTATCGGTACAATGATTTTTTAAAGGAGGTAATGAAGCGGTTTAAATTTGAAGGGGATGCAGTCCTTGGAACGATTTTTGCAAAAGCCCTTCGAGAAGCCTATCACACACATTTCCGAGATGCTGTCCTCATTCCCATCCCGTTAAGTGAGGAGCGACTACAGGAACGGGGCTTTAATCAAGTAGAAATGCTGTTAGCCGGCTGGGCGTCTCCGATCGATGCATTAGGGCGTCGTTCGGGAGAAAAGCAAAGCAAGAAAAAGCGTCAAGAACGTATGAGAGAAAGTGAAACTGCTTTTTTTCTAAAAGAAAATCATCTATCAATCGTAAAAAATAAAAGCATTGTCCTCGTTGATGACATTTATACGACAGGGGTAACTGTACGACAAGCGGCAAAGGTTTTGAAATTGGCAGGAATTAAAACTGTAGCATCACTCACAGTATGCCGATAAAAAGACTAACAAGAGAATCCATTATCATATTTGTTATAATGGTAGCAGGAGAAATATTTTTGAAAGGATGGAAAGAATGAAAAATTTAGTCAATTGCCCAAATTGCGGGACCCTCTTTGTGAAGGCATTACGACCTTTATGTAATAACTGTCATAAGGAGAGAGAAGAGAGCTACAATCAAGTGTACCAATACATGCGTAAAAAGGAAAACCGGATGGCAGGCTTGCAGGAGGTTCACGAATTTACGGGTGTACCGATTAAGCTCATTCAAGAATTTATCCGTGAAGGACGTTTGCATACTAGCAGCTTTCCTAACCTAGGATACCCATGCCAATCCTGTGGTGCATTAATTCAACAAGGGAAAATTTGTCAGTCGTGTAAGGATAATATCGAAACGGGCTTGAAGCAAGAAGTGCGAGAAAAGCAATTCGACGAAAGAAAGAGTGGACAAGCGAAGCTTTCCCGCGAGTCGCTTCGTGACCGACTCAATTAGATAACGAACGGAGGGGTTAACAATTCAGCTCCTTGTACCGATATAATCTATAGAGAAACAATTTTGGTGCTGTTATCAATAGGGTGTTGCCCGCTTGTCGCTTTAGATCCTCCAAGAGTCAGCGTTTCCAGCGCTTCCAGCGCTTATCAGGAAAAGGGCAGAGTTATCGTTCAAATAAATGGTTCACTAAAAGACAAAGGGGAAAAATTGATTGAACAAGAGAGGTGAACAGCATGAAAATTAATCCATTCCAATCCGTGCAAAGCAACCCATACCGGAAGCAGGTCGAAAAGCAAGAACAGGTAGGGAAAACAAGCCAAAAGCGAGATCGATTGGAGATTTCCGAAGAGGCAAAGATCATGCAGCAAGGGAATCACCTTGAATTGGAACGGGCAGAAAAAGTCGAGGCAATCAAAAGACAGGTTGAAGCAGGTGAGTATAAGGTAAATCCGAAGGCGGTTGCCAACAAGCTATATGATTTTTGGAATAGCTAATCAACTAAGAAAGGAGGGGGCGGCATGTCAGCGAAGAGTGTCATTGAGACCCTTGCAGCATTTGTGAAGCTGCACCGAGAGTTAAACGAAATCGCGAATCAGAAAGTAGCCGCAATCAAATCAAATGACATGTCTGCTCTCGAAGAGCTTGTTCGTCTAGAGACAGCAAAGCTTCACCAGCTTCAGCTAAAAGAAAAACAGCGAGGCATGGAGGTCGCTGCTTTTTTCGACAAAATCGGAGCAAAGGACGCAGACTTAACAATCTCAGGCATGCTTCCATATCTTGAGGAGAAGGAACGGGAGCTGTTAGAGAAATTACAAAGAACCCTTGTACAAGAAGTGGATGCACTCAAAAAACAAAATGAAACAAACCAACAGTTAATTGAGGAATCACTACGCTTCGTGAACATGTCCCTCGATTTACTGTTGCCAGACCCAGAGGATGTGTACTATCAACGCCCCCAACAGAAGGAGCGACATGCGTACGAAGAAGGGTATTCAATTTTTGATTCAAAAGCGTAAAGGGAGAAACGGAGGAAAACCAAATGACTTCAACGTTCCACGGACTAGAAACCGCCCGTCGCGGCATGATGACCCAGCAATATGCCTTACATACGGTCGGCCATAACATTGCAAATGCGAATACGGAAGGCTATACACGCCAGCGCGTGAACTTTGCGCAAACAGAGCCATATCCTGCAGTTGGAATGAACGCACCGAGATTACCTGGACAGCTTGGGACAGGGGTGAAGGCAGGCTCTGTCCAGCGAGTGAGAGAACATTTCCTTGATGTTCAATACCGAAATGAAAACAATAAATACGGCTATTGGAGCGCTCGATCCGACGCTTATTTAAAAATGGAAGACATCATGAATGAGCCATCGACAAACGGTCTTGCCTCTCAAATTGATCGTTTTTGGGCCGCGCTTCAAGAGCTCAGCGTTGAGCCAGAGGATGCCGGTGCCCGGGCTGTTGTGAAAGAGCGGGGTATTTTTGTGGCGGAAACGTTCAACTATTTAAGCAGCTCATTACATGCGATCCGGAATGACTATGGAAATGAAATTGACGTGACGGTTACAGGGTTAAACACGTTGTTAACGCAATTGAATGACGTCAACCAGGAAATTCGCAAGGCAGAGCCCCACGGCTATGTGACAAACGATTTGTATGACGAACAGGATCGACTTTTAAACGAAATTTCAAAGTTTATTAAGATTGATACAAAGCGCGTGGATAGTCCGGGACAGCCGAATCCTGCTGCAGAGGGTGCAGTGACAGTAACGATCTCGGGGTTGGTGGATTCGTCTGGAAACCCGATCACACTCGTGGATGCGACCAACAAGGACGCAGTGAAGCAGTTTTCGGTAAAATATGATGATAATGCGAATCCAAACCATGTGCAGTATATGGAAATTAAGGATAGCACGGGAGCCTCTGTCTCATATACACAGGGTGGAACAACGATGGAAGGATTACCTATGTCGGTTTTTCCTTCCGGTGAGTTAAAGGCACTTGTGGAAGCTTACGGACACTCCGTCTATGATGGGACGTTAACGGAGACAGGTATTTCAGGGCTCTACCCGGATATGCTAAATACATTAGATGATATGGCACGACAGTTTGCGACAGAAGTGAACAACATTCATAAAATCGGCTTTGGTCTTGCAAGTCCTACAGACCCGAATAATATTCCGTCAGGGAACGTATTTTTTGATGATACAGCTCCGATTACAGCAGGCAATCTTAAAATCTCAGCTGCGATTAATGCAAGCTTAAACAATATCGCGGCGGCAAGTGTGAATGTGGATGCCTTCAATGACCCAGCGGTAAAAGATCGCTATCTTGAACTGATCGCTAAAAGCCCGAAAAGTCAGGCTGAGTATGATGAGATTTATACTATTTTATCAAATGACAGTCATTTTAACGGCCCTAAAGCCTTCGCCGGTGATGGTAGTGGGGCGCTACGCCTCTCCTATGCCAAGGAAACACGTCTTACATTCACTTCCCCTTTAGGCGGAACGAGTACAGGGACGATAAGCAGCTATTACCAAAGCGTCATTGGTCAAATGGCTGTTGCAACAAATGAAGCGTCTCGAAACAAAGGAAATGCAGAGATTTTGCGTGACAGTGTGGAGTTTAATCGAAATTCAGTGAGCAACGTCTCGCTTGATGAAGAAATGACCTTAATGATTCAGTTCCAGCATGCCTATAACGCTGCGGCTCGAAACATTACGATGGTAGACGAGATGCTTGACCGAATTATTAATGGGATGGGCGTTGTCGGACGCTAGAAGCTAGGAGGTAAGGGGACATGCGCGTTACACAAACAATGCTTGCGCTTAACACATTACGTCATATTGGACAAGGCTATGAGCGGCTGGGAACGCTTCAGGATCAGTTAGCGACAGGAAAGAGGATTACGCGAGCGTCTCAGGATCCGATGGTGGCCATGAAAGGGATTCGCTACCGGACACAGGTGGCTGAGGTTGAACAGTTCAAGCGGAATCTTCGCGAAGTGTACAATTGGATGGACACAGCCGATTCCACCTTGAATGAAGCGACACAGTCTCTGCAACGGATTCGTGAATTAGCAACGCAGGCGTCCAATGATACATATGAAAAAACGCAGCGTGCCAATATTGCGAAAGAGATTAAGCAGCTTCGCGAGCATCTCCAGTCGATGGCCAATACGAAAAACAGTACAAAATATATCTTTAATGGTACAGATACGACCAATGCGCCGATTACCGATGCCTCACGGATGGATAAAGGAATCGAAGAAATTACAACAAATACAGGGGATATTCCGAAGTTGGAATCGTTGGATGTTGTCTATGACGGGAAAATTTTCCGTTATGTAGGTGAAGATGCAGCAGGAACGCTTATCTTTCAAGACATTCGTCAAAACGGAACGCCAGCTTTCCCGGCTGATCCAACAGTAGCGGCGGATATGGATGCTTATAATGCTGCCGCGATTCAACTAAAGGTCGATAGTAGCGGAGCAGTCGAATTTTCTGAACCAAATCGAGAGGGGGATACGCCGCCGTTTTTAACGAAGAATGTACGAACTGGAGATGCGGTTGTCTCAGACCGTAATGCGGTCTCGGTGAATACACAGAGCGTTGAAATTGAGCTTTTGAAGGGAGTTACATTACCTGTCAATGTGAACCCGAGCAAGGTATTCAACAACGCCCTTTTCGGTGATATCATCCGTCTTGAAAAAGCTTTGGAAGATCCGTCGGTTACAGGGGTGGAATTAACAAGCTACATTGATAATATTTTTGCACATATCGATAACTTTGTTGCGGAACGGGCCGAGCTTGGTTCGAGAGTCAACCGGGTGGAAATGATTGAAAGCCGAATCATGGAACAAGAGGTGATTGCCAATCGGATTATGTCTGAGAACGAAGACGCTGACTTGGAAAAGGTGATCATTGATTTGACGATTCAAGAGAGTGTCCACCGTGCGGCACTCGCGTCCGGTGCACGAATCGTACAGCCGACGTTAATGGATTTCTTACGTTAAAAAAATGAGCTGGTGATAGAAATGAGATTAGCCCATCTTGTAATAAAGACGACCGATGCAGCAATTGGTATGCGCTCTAAGCAGCTGCCGATGCAAATACGGCAGCGACCAGCTGATTTGCAAATCAATCAGCAGCATGCAGATTTGATTCAGATTAGCCGTCGTGCTTCCAAGCTCTATATTGACCAGACAGCCGCCTTTGCCGATGCGAACTTAAAAACACCGCTACGGATGGCCAATGATTTTTGGGCGAAGTCAGAGCAAGCAGTAAATGAGCATATTGCAAAAAAGCGACAGCAGGGCGATCAAATGATGAAGATTGAGAACGGCTTTGGTGCCTTTGCTCATATCGCAAAGACCGATAGTGAAAAGCCGATGCGCAAAGCGGTAATCGCCTATATGCCGTCATCTGCATTTCAGGTGAAATTCGACTATGATCCGGGCGAACTCTCATTTTCAGTACCCGATTATCACACAGATATCCGTGTCACAAGGAACGAGCCTGAGATCCAGATTCCGAAGTGGCAAATTGACACATACCTCCGTCAAAAAGAAAGCATTTCCTTTCAAGCAGTCGGGGCTTTAGTGAATCGTGGGTTGTAAAAAGCTTCAGTGCAATAAAGCTGAGGCTTTTTTCTGTGGAAAAGGGGACGAGCTTACAGGATGACTAAGCAAGAAGCGTGTCGCTCACACGCCTGCATTGAAAGATTGCTCAGCGTTACCTGACGCACTCGTTTTCATCCGTGTGGGGGAGAGGTGCGCTCATACTGGTGAAAGTGAAAAGGGGACGGAGCTTGTAATGCGAAGAAGAAATCCCCCGTTGAAAAAGTGTAGCATGACCAAAGCATCCATCTTCACCCCGTGAGAAGACAAACCACTCATGCAGGTGTCTTTGCGTACAATTTGTATGATACAATTCAAAAAAACGGAAAATGTGTGGTGACTTAACATGAAAATCGTAACGAAATACAGTGGCGAAATAGAAGTATCAGATGAGAGAATCATTGAATTTGAAGCTGGAATCCCCGCGTTTGAGGAAGAGAAGACCTTTGTCCTTCTTCCGTTTGATGAGGATACACCATTTTATGTTTTACAATCAGCAACAACAAAGGATATAGCGTTTATTGTTGTTAATCCTTTTGATTTTTTTCCTGACTATAAGGTGAAAATTCCTGATGCCACGGTGGAACAGCTTGAGATCGAAAGGGAGGAGGATGTCGCTCTCTT
>NZ_ANNK01000033.1 GCF_000334155.1 Halalkalibacterium ligniniphilum
TTCAGATTAGCCGTCGTGCTTCCAAGCTCTATATTGACCAGACAGCCGCCTTTGCCGATGCGAACTTAAAAACACCGCTACGGATGGCCAATGATTTTTGGGCGAAGTCAGAGCAAGCAGTAAATGAGCATATTGCAAAAAAGCGACAGCAGGGCGATCAAATGATGAAGATTGAGAACGGCTTTGGTGCCTTTGCTCATATCGCAAAGACCGATAGTGAAAAGCCGATGCGCAAAGCGGTAATCGCCTATATGCCGTCATCTGCATTTCAGGTGAAATTCGACTATGATCCGGGCGAACTCTCATTTTCAGTACCCGATTATCACACAGATATCCGTGTCACAAGGAACGAGCCTGAGATCCAGATTCCGAAGTGGCAAATTGACACATACCTCCGTCAAAAAGAAAGCATTTCCTTTCAAGCAGTCGGGGCTTTAGTGAATCGTGGGTTGTAAAAAGCTTCAGTGCAATAAAGCTGAGGCTTTTTTCTGTGGAAAAGGGGACGAGCTTACAGGATGACTAAGCAAGAAGCGTGTCGCTCACACGCCTGCATTGAAAGATTGCTCAGCGTTACCTGACGCACTCGTTTTCATCCGTGTGGGGGAGAGGTGCGCTCATACTGGTGAAAGTGAAAAGGGGACGGAGCTTGTAATGCGAAGAAGAAATCCCCCGTTGAAAAAGTGTAGCATGACCAAAGCATCCATCTTCACCCCGTGAGAAGACAAACCACTCATGCAGGTGTCTTTGCGTACAATTTGTATGATACAATTCAAAAAAACGGAAAATGTGTGGTGACTTAACATGAAAATCGTAACGAAATACAGTGGCGAAATAGAAGTATCAGATGAGAGAATCATTGAATTTGAAGCTGGAATCCCCGCGTTTGAGGAAGAGAAGACCTTTGTCCTTCTTCCGTTTGATGAGGATACACCATTTTATGTTTTACAATCAGCAACAACAAAGGATATAGCGTTTATTGTTGTTAATCCTTTTGATTTTTTTCCTGACTATAAGGTGAAAATTCCTGATGCCACGGTGGAACAGCTTGAGATCGAAAGGGAGGAGGATGTCGCTCTCTTTGTTATCCTAACAGTTCAAGACCCGTTTACAGACACGACAGCCAATCTTCAAGGTCCGCTTGTGATCAACTCAAAAAGACGAAAAGGAAAACAAATTGTTGTGAGTGAGGGCTCTTATGAACGCAAGCATCCCCTTTTTCCAAAGGAAGTAGCGGCTGCGAAGGAGGACAACTAACATGCTCATCCTTTCCAGGAAAAAAAATGAGTCCATTCAAATTGGTGATGACATTGAGCTAAAAATCCTCTCCATTGAAGGTGAACAGGTAAAAATCGGCATTCAAGCGCCACGCCATGTGGAGATTCACCGCAAAGAAGTCTTTTTAGCGATCCAGGAGGAGAACAGCGATGCCGTGAACGCAACGCTTGATTCGTTGAAAGCGTACTTACAACATAAAAAATAAAAAAATTTTTTAATTCGGCTAAAAAGGGTTAAAACATTTGTCACAATCTGACGATATAGTAAGTGTAGACCTCTAGTAGCGAAATGGCGGCCGACATTTCGCTTGAGGCGATACTATCAACCACAAGGACGTGGTTGGAAAAATTCAAGGAGGAATATTTTTATGATCATTAATAATAACTTAAAAGCAATGAACGCTCATCGTCAGCTAGGCATCAACCAAAACCAAGGTGCAAAGGCAATGGAGAAGCTTTCTTCAGGTCTTCGTATCAACCGTGCTGGTGATGATGCTGCGGGTCTATCAATCTCTGAAAAAATGCGTGCCCAAGTTCGAGGATTAAATCAAGCTTCTCGTAACGCGCAAGATGGTATCTCACTTATCCAAACTGCTGAAGGTTCACTACAAGAAACACAAGCGATTGTACAACGAATGAGAGAGCTTGCGGTTCAAGCAGCGAACGATACAAACGTTGCAGTAGATAGAGAAGCGATCAAAGCTGAGGTTGATGAATTAATTAAAGAGGTTGACCGCATTGCTACAACAACAACATTCAACGAAAAGAACCTTTTGGACGGTGCGTTAACTGTAGGTGTAGGTAACCTACAAATTGGTCCTGACCAAGGTACGAAAATTCAAATTTCAATTCAAACAATGACTGCTGCGAAGCTTTCATTAACTGGTTTCACTTTTGCAAGCCATGGTAATGCGGCTTCAGCAATCGCGAAATTTGATGCAGCAATTAAAACGATTTCTAGCGTTCGTTCTAGTTTAGGGGCTAACCAAAATCGTTTAGAGCACACTATTAAAAACCTTGATAATACATCTGAAAACGTACAAGCTGCTGAATCACGTATTCGTGACGTAGACATGGCGAAGGAAGTTATGAACTTCACAAGAACAAATATCCTTAACCAAGCAGCTCAAGCGATGCTAGCACAAGCAAACCAAGCTCCGCAAGCTGTTCTTCAGCTATTAAGTTAATAGGATTCTATAGGGAAGAGCTAGCAGAGAAAGCTAGCTCTTTTTAAAAAAGAAAGGAATTGTTCCTCAAATGTTTGAAAAGAACGTATTACTATTGAGCGAACTATACCCAGATATTTATCAAGATGTAAAAAAAATCAAAAATATTAAATATTTGGATGATATTTCAGAAGTTGTAACGAAAAATGACCATGCAAATTTATTGCTACAAAAAGATCATCGACGGATTTATTTACATAGCCAGTACTCTCCACAAAATGAAGCGGA
>NZ_ANNK01000034.1 GCF_000334155.1 Halalkalibacterium ligniniphilum
TTCAAGGAGGAATATTTTTATGATCATTAATAATAACTTAAAAGCAATGAACGCTCATCGTCAGCTAGGCATCAACCAAAACCAAGGTGCAAAGGCAATGGAGAAGCTTTCTTCAGGTCTTCGTATCAACCGTGCTGGTGATGATGCTGCGGGTCTATCAATCTCTGAAAAAATGCGTGCCCAAGTTCGAGGATTAAATCAAGCTTCTCGTAACGCGCAAGATGGTATCTCACTTATCCAAACTGCTGAAGGTTCACTACAAGAAACACAAGCGATTGTACAACGAATGAGAGAGCTTGCGGTTCAAGCAGCGAACGATACAAACGTTGCAGTAGATAGAGAAGCGATCAAAGCTGAGGTTGATGAATTAATTAAAGAGGTTGACCGCATTGCTACAACAACAACATTCAACGAAAAGAACCTTTTGGACGGTGCGTTAACTGTAGGTGTAGGTAACCTACAAATTGGTCCTGACCAAGGTACGAAAATTCAAATTTCAATTCAAACAATGACTGCTGCGAAGCTTTCATTAACTGGTTTCACTTTTGCAAGCCATGGTAATGCGGCTTCAGCAATCGCGAAATTTGATGCAGCAATTAAAACGATTTCTAGCGTTCGTTCTAGTTTAGGGGCTAACCAAAATCGTTTAGAGCACACTATTAAAAACCTTGATAATACATCTGAAAACGTACAAGCTGCTGAATCACGTATTCGTGACGTAGACATGGCGAAGGAAGTTATGAACTTCACAAGAACAAATATCCTTAACCAAGCAGCTCAAGCGATGCTAGCACAAGCAAACCAAGCTCCGCAAGCTGTTCTTCAGCTATTAAGTTAATAGGATTCTATAGGGAAGAGCTAGCAGAGAAAGCTAGCTCTTTTTAAAAAAGAAAGGAATTGTTCCTCAAATGTTTGAAAAGAACGTATTACTATTGAGCGAACTATACCCAGATATTTATCAAGATGTAAAAAAAATCAAAAATATTAAATATTTGGATGATATTTCAGAAGTTGTAACGAAAAATGACCATGCAAATTTATTGCTACAAAAAGATCATCGACGGATTTATTTACATAGCCAGTACTCTCCACAAAATGAAGCGGAAAAATGGTTGGCTTCACAAGGTGAACTTCACGGCATTTTGGTTGTCGTAGGTGGGGGATATTATTATCACATTGAAGAACTGTTAAACCAAAATCCAGACCAAAAAATTGTGATTATTGAACCATCATATGAAATTTTTGTATCTGCACTAAAAAGAATCGATATGGAGCATTTGCTTAGAAATCCCAATCTGTTATTTTTGCTATCTGATGATACGTATTACCTATCGATGACCATTGCGAATATTTTAATAAATAAAGGATTTCAGAGCTTTGACTTACTCATTTTAATGTCTTATAAATCGCTGTTTTCAACCTTTTGCGCAGAGCTTGGCCGAGGCATTAGTGAAACATTAACGATGCTGAGGTGTAATATGGCAACAGAATTCGTTCATTCACAAAAATGGATGTACAATAACTTTCGGAATTTCCTTAAAGCAAATGTGGAAAGTATGCCAATAACCCCTTATCTTGAGCGCTTTAAAGACATGCCAGCATTGATTGTGAGTGCGGGGCCTTCATTGGAAAAACAATTACCTCTGTTAAAGGAAAACCAAGAGAAGTTTCTTATTTTTGCGGCAGGCTCAGCTGTGAATATATTAGAGAAAAATGGGATTGTTCCTCATTTTGTCGTCGCTGTCGATGGGGAAGAGGCTCAAGATAGAATTTTCGAACAGATCGAAAGCAGTGAGATCACGTTAGTTTATAGTCACACGTTTAGATATAGCGCACTTGAGTTATTTAAAGGGAAGAAGATCTGGATCAAAGGAAATGCGGATCATTCAACCGCCTTTTTTGAAAATTATATCGGTATCGATACAAAAGTGTTCGAATTCGGTCCTTCCTGCGCAAACATTGCCATGGACATTGCGAGACAGCTTGGGTGTAAGCAGCTGATCTTTGTTGGACAAGATTTGGCCTATACCAATGATCAGCTTTATGCAAAAGGAGCTGCTCATAATCTTGATATCACCTCTGATATTGGAGACAGGGTTGTTACAACCGATATGTTTGGTGAAGAAATTACAACCAAAACCGCCTTTTTAGTGATGAAAACCTATTTTGAAAACTATATTAAGCATCATGATGATACTAGCTTTGTTAACTGTACGGAAGGTGGTCTCTTGATTAATGGAATGGTTCATCGACCATTTGCTGATGTGATCAGCGAGTTCCCAAATCTTTCGACGAATGCTTTTACAAGGGTTGAAACGATTTTTCATGAACAACGTTTGACATTGAAAGAACAGCAGTTTCACAAAAAAACAAAATATTTCCTGGAATATGTAAAAAATGAAGCGGAAAAAATTGATCACCTAAGTCAGGAGAGACTTTCAAAGGTGGAGCAGCTATTGCAGGACTTAGAAGAAGGAAAGATTTCAAAAGTACAGCTTGAATTTGATGAAGTGAACGACTTAACGGAGAAGCTAGAGTCCTATGAGATTCATAAGGAGGTCATCTACCCGATTATTGCTGCCTATAATCTGGCAGTTAGGGAGAACACATACCAAGTGCTAGAGAAACAAGAAGAGTTAAAAGAAAAGTATGCGGTGCTGCTTAAAGGGTTACAAAATCAATATCAATACTATCAAACGACTTTAGCCACATTACGCTCGGCAATCGAACATGAACCAAAGGTGATAGGATGAATCAAGAGGTTGTAAAACAATTGCATGAGTTGACAGGTACCTTTATGGAAATTATTAAGTATTCAATCAGTAATTTCTATAGTGATAAAATAAGTGAAGCCATCCAATTGCTATTGGATCTGTTTGAAATCATCTTAAATAATGAAACGATAGTCATTGTATTTTCTGAAGATATACCAAGATTAAGAGAGATATCTATGACCGTTATGGAAACGATAAATCATCAAGATTATGTGCACGTAACAGATATCTTAGAATATGAATTATTTCCTATTTTTGAGAAGTGGTCGAGTCAATTAAATCAAGAATATCATTCCTATTTAAACTAATATGAAAAAGGTGTGCTTTCAGTTGAGCATTGAAGGAAAAGTAGTCCTTGTTACTGGTGGAACAGGTTCCTTTGGGAAAAAATTTATTTCGAAAGCGTTGGAAAGCGATGTAAAAAAAATTATTGTGTTTAGTCGTGATGAACTAAAGCAATACGAAATGGCACAGGAGTTTACAGACCCACGAATGCGATATTTTATTGGTGACGTCCGTGACAAAGACCGATTATACCGAGCGTTTGATGGGGTAGATATCGTCATTCATGCGGCAGCGCTTAAGCATGTTGAGGCTTGTGAATATAACCCGTTTGAAGCAGTAAAAACGAATATTCATGGCGCGCAAAATATTATTGAGGCTGCCATTGATCGTGGTGTAGAGCGTGTAGTCGCACTTAGTACTGATAAAGCGTGTAGCCCGATTAATCTATATGGGGCGACAAAGCTTGCTTCCGATAAATTATTCGTTGCTGCGAATTCATACGTTGGTGACAAAAATACGAAATTCTCCGTCGTCCGGTACGGGAATGTGGTTGGTAGTCGTGGCAGTGTTGTTCCATTTTTTAAGAAAATCCGCCACACGGGCGTCATTCCAATTACAGATGAGAGAATGACAAGGTTTTGGATTACCCTTGACCAAGGTGTTCAATTTGTTTTGGATAGCCTTGAGCGAATGAACGGCGGTGAAATTTTTGTCCCGAAAATTCCAAGCATGAAGATCACCGATTTAGCTGCGGCGATTGCTCCTGAATGTAAGCTTGAAGTTATTGGCATTCGTCCAGGTGAAAAGCTCCATGAAGCAATGATTATGGAGGATGATGCAAGGCGAACATTAGAGTATGATTCCTACTATGTTATTCAACCAGAATTTCCATGGTGGACAGAGGAGTTTGCCAGCGATGGCAGAAGATTAGAGGAAGGGTTCCGTTATACAAGCGATGCAAACGTAGATTGGTTGACGGTTCAAGAGCTCAAACAATTAATTGACGAAGATAAGATTTAATCGAAGGGAGATTCTTATGGCAGACAAGCATCATTCCCTCGTGCGTCAAACGTACCTTCCTTATGGAAAGCAATGGATTGATGATGATGATATCCAGGCTGTAATTGACGTTTTAAAAAGTGATTATTTAACAACTGGACCAGCTGTTGAAAGGTTTGAAAAAGCGTTTTCTCAGTACGTGGATGCGAAATATGCAGTCGCCTTCTCTAATGGAACAGCTGCTTTGCATGGCGCGTGTTTTGTTGCTGGAATCGAACCTGGGGATGAAGTCATAACGACACCGATGACCTTTGTCGCCAGTGCAAACTGTGTGCTGTATCAAGGTGGAAAGCCTGTTTTTGCTGATATTAATCAAAGGACCTATAACATTGATGTAGAAAAGGTGAAACAGCTTATCACACCAAAAACACGAGCGGTGATTCCCGTTGATTTTACGGGGCAGCCTTGTGATTTAGATGAGCTTTTATCCATTGCGAAACAACATAACTTGGTTGTAATCGAAGATGCTGCTCATGCTTTAGGGGCAACGTATAAAGATAGGAAAGTCGGTTCGATTAGTGATATGACGATGTTTAGCTTACACCCTGTTAAACATATGACAACAGGTGAAGGTGGCATCATTACAACAAACAACAAAGATTATTATGAAAAATTAGTTCAATTTCGCTCTCACGGTATTACAAGAGAACGGAGTAAATTACTCCATGATCATGGCCCTTGGTACTATGAAATGCAGCATTTAGGCTTCAATTACCGAATGACGGATATTCAAGCGGCTTTAGGTTTGAGCCAACTTAAAAAGGTCGAGCAATTTATTAAAATAAGAAAAAAATACGTTTCCATATATAATGAAGCTTTTCGAGGATGGAGAGAATTCGTATCTCCTTTTCAAGCTTTGGATAGACAGTCTAGCTGGCACCTTTATGTGATTCGCTTGAACTTAGAAGCTCTTACGGGTAGTAGAAAAGAAGTGTTTGAAGCCTTGCAACATGAAAATATCGGCGTGAATGTCCATTACATTCCTGTTTATTACCAGCCATATTATCAAGAATTAGGCTATCAGAAAGGGCTATGTCCGAATGCAGAGGAAGTATATGAGGCGATTATTACGTTACCGCTATTTCCAGCGATGAGTGAACGTGATGTGCAAGATGTGATCACTGCTGTTAAAAAAATCATTTCTTTGTATTCAAGGTAGAGGGTGATACGGATGAAGGTTGTTGCCATTATACAGGCACGAATGGGATCAACGAGGCTACCTGGAAAAGTACTAAAAGCAGTAATGGGAAAGCCGCTTTTAGCTTATCAGCTTGATCGGCTTTTGAAAGCAGAATCGGTCGATGAAATTGTCATTGCTACAACGAATCAGAAGGCAGATGATCCCATTGTTGCTTTTTGCAAAGAGAAAGGCATTCCCTATTACCGAGGGTCAGAAATGGATGTCTTATCAAGGTATTATGAGGCTGCAAAAAAGTATCAAGCGGATGCTATCGTTCGCATGACATCTGACTGCCCAATCATTGATCCTTCCGTAGTTGAAGAAGTGATCGCTGTGTATAAAACGGGCGTGTATGAGTATGTGTCGAATACGTTAGAGAGGTCCTTTCCCCGCGGGATGGATACGGAAATTTTCTCCATGGCGATTCTGAAAAAAGCTTATGATGAAGCTGACCAGCCGTTTGAGCGAGAGCATGTAACACCTTATTTTTACTTACACCAATCTTTATTTAAGCTAGGGAATGTCTGCTGTAAGCACGGAGATATGAGTGAACATCGCTGGACGGTCGATACGGAAGAAGATTTTGCATTAATAAAGACAATTATTGAGCAACTATATCCGCGTAATCCTCATTTTACTTTAGAAGAGACGTTAGCATTAGTAGAAGCTCATCCTGAGTGGAGTAAAATCAATGCACATATTGAACAAAAGAAATTAGAGGTACAGAAATGAAAACCGCTGTTTTTCGAGTTGATAGCTCGGTTGAGATCGGAACTGGGCATGTGATGAGATGCTTGACACTAGCTGAAGAGTTAAAAGAAAAAGGCTATCATTCTATTTTTGTAACGAGAAAACATGAAGGAAGCCTTTCAAGCTATATTGCAGACAAAGGCTTTCAGGTCGAACTGTTAAACGCTGCTTCTGTTGCTGCTCATAACGATCAAGACCTAAAACATAGTCATTGGTTAGGAGTCCATCAAAAAGAAGATGTAATGGAGACGTTAAATAAGGTTGCTTATCTAGCTACGGTTGATTTGCTTGTTGTCGATCATTATGGCATTGATTATCGGTGGGAATCGATGGTTCGAGCTAGTGGAAACGTTCAACAGTTATTTGTGATCGATGATTTGGCAGACCGAAAACACAATTGTGATTTATTACTCGATCAAAATTATTATCCGAATATGAGGCAGCGCTACGATGGATTAGTGAATAAAGACTGTAAGCTTCTTCTTGGTCCTAGCTTTGCTTTATTAAGAAAAGAATTTAAGGTAGCTCGGAAAAACCTAAGTCAATGGAGTGGGCCTATCGAACGGGTTCTCATTTTTTTTGGAGGGACCGACCCAACCAATGAAACAATGAAGGTTCTTAAAGCTATTTCAAGGCTAGCAGTAAAGGACATAATCTTTGATGTGATCGTTGGTGCGTCCAATCCGAAGCAAGATGTGATCAAAGAATTAACTGCATCGTTGGAGCATGTCCATTTTTATTGTCAGGTTACGAATATGGCTGAGCTGATGGTTAAGGCTGATTTAGCAATCGGTGCAGGTGGAAGTACGACGTGGGAAAGGTGTTACCTAGGCTTGCCAGCTTTGACGATTGATGTAGCAGAAAATCAATCAGAAATACTCGAGGCGCTACATAATAAATGTGTTTTGCACCATCTAGGAAAAAGTCGTGCAGTTTCAGCGGACGATGTGGCTCGTCATTTTTATCATCTCATTGAAAATCAGGAACTCTTAAAACATATGTCGACGAATGCTTTAGCGCTAATGAGTGAAGAAACCGATTATTCTTCGTTTTTTTAATAGGTGGTGCATTCAGATTGAGGATCAATCAATACACTCTAGGAGAATTATATGAATCCGACCTCGGACTAATTCGTACCTGGAGAAATTCAAAAAGGGTACGTGCGGTCATGTATTCAGACGCCGTTATTTCTTACGATGAACACATGAATTGGTATAACCGGATAAAGAACTCAGAAGAAACGATCGTAAAGGTTCTTTATTATTTAAATAAACCGATTGGCTTCGTCAATCTTACAAAAATAGACAAAGTAAATCGTACTTGCTATTGGGGCTTTTATATCGGAGACGAGCGGGCTCCTAAAGGATCAGGCACAATCATGGGCTATTTAGCGCTAGAATACATCTTTGAAACATTAGCAGCACGAAAGGTCTGCGCAGAAATTTTGGGCTATAACAATGTAAGTATTAGCTATCATAAGAAACTAGGGTTTGTTGAGGAAGGTTGCTTGCGTAAACATGTCTATAAGCAAGGTGAGCTTACAGATGTTCGATTGATGGCTCATTTTGCTGAACATTGGAAGTTGATTAAGGAAACGTTACGCGAGGGCATTAGGAGGTATGAGCGTCGATGAAAAATTTTGCAGTCGAGGGAATACAAATCGGAGAAGGTGGGCCTCCTTTTATTATTGCTGAAATGTCAGGAAACCATAACCAATCCCTTGAACGTGCCTTGAAGATTGTAGAAGCAGCCGCAGAAGCAGGTGCACACGCGTTAAAATTACAAACCTATACAGCTGATACAATGACGCTAAATATAGAGAATGGAGATTTTTTTATTGAAGACGCCGAAAGCTTGTGGAAAGGCAGCTCTCTCTATAAACTTTATCAAGAAGCCTATACACCATGGGAGTGGCATGAGCCAATCTTTAAGCGGTGCCGTGAATTAGGAATGGTCCCATTTAGTACACCTTTTGATGAGACAGCGGTCGATTTTTTAGAATCACTTGATGTACCCATGTATAAGATTGCGTCCTTTGAGAATACGGACATCCCCTTAATTAAGCGAGTAGCGTCCACAGGAAAGCCGATGATTATTTCAACAGGTATGGCGACCATTGCTGAACTAGATGAAACGGTTCGGGCTGCAAGGGAAGCGGGATGTAAAGATTTAGTGCTCTTAAAATGTACAAGCACCTATCCAGCGTCTCCTGAAAATACAAACCTTCATACGATCCCTCATATGCGTGAATTGTTTCAGTGCCAGGTAGGCTTATCCGATCACACAATGGGAACAGGAGTAGCGGTAGCAAGTGTAGCCCTTGGAGCAACAGTCATTGAAAAGCATTTTACGTTAGCACGAGCAGATGGTGGTGTTGATTCAGCTTTTTCAATGGAACCTGATGAGATGCGGTTGTTAGTGGAAGAGGCGGAAAAAGCTTGGCAGGCACTAGGTGCGATTATGTACGGTCCTACGAAAAGTGAGGAAAAGTCTTTAAAGTTTCGTAGAACATTATATGTTACGAAAGATTTAAAAGCTGGCGACACCTTGTCTAATGAGAATATAAAAAGTATTAGACCTGGAAACGGATTAGCGCCGAAATATCTACCTGAATTAATTGGGAAGAAAGTAAAAAAGGACATTCGTAAAGGGACCCCTATGTCTTGGGATTTGCTTTAAAAAGGGCCTAAATGGCCATGTGAAATAGGAGATTATCATGAAAAACGACCAATTAATGCTCATTCCTAAATATATGCATGATTTTACGTGTATCGGTACTCAATGTGAAGATACATGCTGTGCCGGCTGGAAGGTAGCCATTGATCATAAAACCTATAAAAAGTATAAAAAGCTACCAAACCAGCCAATAAAGGAAAAAATCAATCAAAGCATTTCAAGAAATCGCTCCAATCCGAGTGAAGGAGAGTATGCAACGATTAAAATGAATGAAGAGGGCTTTTGTCCGATGCTGGACGGGGATAAGCTATGCACCATTCATTCCACACTAGGGGAGGACTATTTATCCCTCGTCTGTAAGCTTTATCCAAGGTATATAAATAAGGTGGATACAAGACTTGAAATGTCAGCAACGCCATCATGTCCTGAAGCAGCGAGATTAGCCCTATTGAATCCGGACGTGATGGAATTTGATGTGATTGAGTCACCATATCCAACGATGTTCAAACAAGAAATCATTACAGAAAATAACGAGGAAAAGCTAGAAAACTATTTTTGGGAGTTACGTTTTTTCACGATTGGGCTGCTACAAATGAGAAAATTCTCGATTCAAGAACGGCTCATCCTCTTAGGTCTGTTCTATAAAAAAATTCAGCAAGCTGTGGATGAAAATGGATTAAGCAAAATTCCACAAATCATCCGAGAAACGACCGATAACTTAAAGGACGATGGGTATTACAAGGAAACATTCGCTGCGATCCCAAGCATTCTTGATGTGCAAATTAAGCTCGTTTCAACGCTTATCGATGTAAAGGTAGAACAGGGAATTCGTAGTAAGCGATTTGCGGAGTGTCTTGAGGAGTTTGTGAAGGGTTTAAGCGATAACAATGAGACAGAACAAACGAGTGCTGAGAGACGAGCACGCTATAAGCAAAGCTATGAACAGTATTACCGTCCTTATATGGAGCAGCATGAGTACATTCTCGAAAATTACCTCGTTAATTATGTGTTTAGTAAGCTTTTCTCCTTTGACAAAGAGAATAAAGTCTTTGATTCCTTTGTCAGCTTAACCCTCCATTATGCGATGATAAAGCTTCTCTTAATCGGCATCGCCGGCTACCACAAGAAGCTAACAGCTGAGATTGTGATCAAGGTGATTCAATCATTTGCGAAAGAGATTGAACATAGCTCATTTATTTCATTCATGCACGACATCTTAAAGGAAAATGACTATACATCGATGGGGTATATGGCAGTGTTAATTAAAAATTAGTTAGAGGGGTCGTTTCAGCTAGTACAAAACTACGAAACGAAGAGAAACCTTAGGGTGCTAAGGTCTCTTTTTGTTAGAACGAGGAAGGGCAGAGCCCGAAATGTTTCGATGCCCAAGAAAATCCAACATTTTTTGTTTATTTTTTTCAAAATCACCTAAACATCTCCTTATTTAGGTCGATATAAGAAGTAAAGGATATGACATCCACTCATGGACGAGTGAATGAGCATCGCCATTTTTCAAGAGGAAAAGTGACCATGCTTATTTACTCGTTTTTTTCTTTGTGCGATAGTGCAAATGATGTGAAGAAATCGTGGAAGATAGGCCAATAGTCTACCAATATTACCTTTTCTATGATAGGGTTAATATGTAAAATTACTAAATTAATTAGAAGTCAAGGAGGATTTTGTCATTGTTGGTCATAGGGAGAAGACCAGGAGAGTCAGTCTTTATTAACAACAAAATTGAAATTCGCGTCGTGAAATCCCAAGACGGGAAGCTGCGACTTGGAATTCAAGCGCCTAAGGACGTGAAAATTGAGCGCGGAGAAACACGCTAACCAAACCAACTAAATCATAAGAACGCTTAAGGATGAGCAGATAGGTCGATTGTCAATCTTCAGGAGGAAGAGGCGCATCGGCTTGTTTGCTCATCTTTTTTTATCGATTTTAATGACTAAAGATTGAATGGTTTGAAAAGAGGACAATCAGAGCGGAGGAGGTCGAGGCGTTGGAAGTCACGAGGACCAGAGCGTAGCGTGTCTACATAAGACTGGCGTGACAGCACAACAAAAAATTCGACAGCTTTGCGTTGATTCCCAGACTTTTTAAACGTCGATAAAAAGGAGATGAGATATGTGCTAGTACTAGGGAGAAAACCAGGAGAATACGTCGTGATTGACGATAACATTGTCGTAAAAGTAGTGAAAAGCGAGGACGGCCATTTGCGCCTAGCAATTGACGCGCCACGGGATGTTTCTATTGTACGTGGCGAGCTTTACGAAGAAAAAAACAATAAGAAGTAAACTAAAATAAAATAAACCCGTTTTATCTGCCACTTAAGGATGAGTGGTGTGAGTTCAAGGAAGACCGTCTGTTGTTCCAGCATTTAGTAGAGGTAATTGCGCGCTAAACCCTCTCTTTATGTCAGGGACTTGCTTCAATTAAGAATGCAAACGGATGTGCATTCGAAAAAAAAACATACTCACACGGAGGTAGGTAAAACATGATTATCAACAACAATATCCCAGCATTAAACACGTATCGTCAAATGGGTGTTAACCAAGCAGGTGCACAGAAAGCAATGGAGAAGCTATCTTCTGGTCTTCGTATTAACCGTGCAGGAGATGATGCGGCAGGTCTTGCAATCTCTGAAAAAATGCGTGCACAAATCCGCGGTTTAGACCAAGCAAGCCGTAATGGACAAGACGGAATCTCGATGATTCAAACGGCTGAAGGTGCATTGACAGAAACTCATAATATTTTACAACGTATGCGTGAGCTAGCTGTACAAGCTGCGAACGATACCAATACTATTGAAGATAGAAGAGAAATTCAAAAAGAAATTAACCAATTAACTGATGAGATTGATCGTATTGCCGATAATACTGAATTCAACACTCGTACTCTATTAAATGGTGATTTAGCAAGCAATGGTACATCAGGTGGCACCACAACAGAAGCGGTAGTAGAAGGAACAACAATTGATGCCGCTACAAATCTAAATAACTATGACTTTACTACTACTAACTCTAAGACTTTTGATGTAAACGATACAACTATTACATTAGATACTGATGTATCTGACTTAGATGGATTAGTGGCTGAAATCAATAGTCAATTAGAGACAGCTGGTTCAAATGTGACTGTAGCTAAAAACGAAGCTGGAGACGGCTTAGTATTTACTTCTACAGAGGACATTACACTATCTGGTGCAGACTTAAGTGATTTTGGATTAACTGCAGATACAACTGCTGCTGAAGAAGTTGCAGGTGGAACTGGTACATCTGGTGGTGGAGTTGTTTTCCATATTGGAGCTAACAAAGGACAAAACATTACTGTAGATATTTCTAGTATGAGAAGTGATGCAATTGGTGGCGGTTCAGGGTCATCAGGTGGTACCACAACAGAAGCGGTAGTAGAAGGAACAACAATTGATGCCGCTACAAATCTAAATAACTATGACTTTACTACTACTAACTCTAAGACTTTTGATGTAAACGATACAACTATTACATTAGATACTGATGTATCTGACTTAGATGGATTAGTGGCTGAAATCAATAGTCAATTAGAGACAGCTGGTTCAAATGTGACTGTAGCTAAAAACGAAGCTGGAGACGGCTTAGTATTTACTTCTACAGAGGACATTACACTATCTGGTGCAGACTTAAGTGATTTTGGATTAACTGCAGATACAACTGCTGCTGAAGAAGTTGCAGGTGGAACTGGTACATCTGGTGGTGGAGTTGTTTTCCATATTGGAGCTAACAAAGGACAAAACATTACTGTAGATATTTCTAGTATGAGAAGTGATGCAATTGGTGGCGGTTCAGGGTCATCAGGTGGTACCACAACAGAAGCGGTAGTAGAAGGAACAACAATTGATGCCGCTACAAATCTAAATAACTATGACTTTACTACTACTAACTCTAAGACTTTTGATGTAAACGATACAACTATTACATTAGATACTGATGTATCTGACTTAGATGGATTAGTGGCTGAAATCAATAGTCAATTAGAGACAGCTGGTTCAAATGTGACTGTAGCTAAAAACGAAGCTGGAGACGGCTTAGTATTTACTTCTACAGAGGACATTACACTATCTGGTGCAGACTTAAGTGATTTTGGATTAACTGCAGATACAACTGCTGCTGAAGAAGTTGCAGGTGGAACTGGTACATCTGGTGGTGGAGTTGTTTTCCATATTGGAGCTAACAAAGGACAAAACATTACTGTAGATATTTCTAGTATGAGAAGTGATGCAATTGGTGGCGGTTCAGGGTCATCAGGTGGTACCACAACAGAAGCGGTAGTAGAAGGAACAACAATTGATGCCGCTACAAATCTAAATAACTATGACTTTACTACTACTAACTCTAAGACTTTTGATGTAAACGATACAACTATTACATTAGATACTGATGTATCTGACTTAGATGGATTAGTGGCTGAAATCAATAGTCAATTAGAGACAGCTGGTTCAAATGTGACTGTAGCTAAAAACGAAGCTGGAGACGGCTTAGTATTTACTTCTACAGAGGACATTACACTATCTGGTGCAGACTTAAGTGATTTTGGATTAACTGCAGATACAACTGCTGCTGAAGAAGTTGCAGGTGGAACTGGTACATCTGGTGGTGGAGTTGTTTTCCATATTGGAGCTAACAAAGGACAAAACATTACTGTAGATATTTCTAGTATGAGAAGTGATGCAATTGGTGGCGGTTCAGGGTCATCAGGTGGTACCACAACAGAAGCGGTAGTAGAAGGAACAACAATTGATGCCGCTACAAATCTAAATAACTATGACTTTACTACTACTAACTCTAAGACTTTTGATGTAAACGATACAACTATTACATTAGATACTGATGTATCTGACTTAGATGGATTAGTGGCTGAAATCAATAGTCAATTAGAGACAGCTGGTTCAAATGTGACTGTAGCTAAAAACGAAGCTGGAGACGGCTTAGTATTTACTTCTACAGAGGACATTACACTATCTGGTGCAGACTTAAGTGATTTTGGATTAACTGCAGATACAACTGCTGCTGAAGAAGTTGCAGGTGGAACTGGTACATCTGGTGGAGTATCTATTGCTTCTCTTAGAGTTGCAAATGTAGATACTGCAACAGAAGGTGGAGTTTTAACTCAAGCTGGTGCTGATGCAGCAATTGAAAATATCAATACTGCAATCAGACAAGTTTCTGCTGAGCGTTCTAAATTAGGTGCATTCCAAAACCGCTTAGAACACACAATCTCTAATTTAAACAACTCTGCTGAAAACCTACAAGCTGCGGAATCGCGTATCCGTGACGTGGATATGGCTCGTGAAGTAATGGAGATGACAAAGAATAACATTCTATCTCAAGCTTCTCAAGCAATGCTTGCACAAGCGAACCAAGCTCCACAAGCTGTATTACAATTACTTGGATAATTTTTAATAGTTAACTTAGGAGAGGCTCTAGTTATGCTAGAGTCTCTTTTTTCATCGTTCTTGATATATACGCGCCTGTCATTTCCTAGAAACTGTAGAATTTTGTCGATAGAACAGTAGATGTACACGTCAATTAACCTCTAACTAGCTTTTTTAAAAAAATTTTGGATCTGAGGTGTTCCTTTTATTGCTAGGTTGTGCTAATGGGAATGATGTAGATAAGCCGGTTGAATATTCATTGCATCATGTGAGAAGATAGTTAAAAAAGGAGTTCCTAATGTCCAATGATCTTAACGAGCGCAGACAATTTCTCGAACAGCAGCTTGAATGGAGTAAAAAGCAAGCGCTTATTTTAGAGGAAATCGAGACAAAGCTTTATAAAATGAGAGAGCTTGCTGAGTATGTGCTTGCGAATGAGTTATCTGAAGGGGAAGCTGCTCAAATCAACCATACGTGGAATGAACTAAAGCGTGAGGTGGCTCAGCTACAGCAGGAGCTTTATCCTTTGGCTCATTAAATTCAATTGATGAAAAAAATTAAAAATCCTTGTCACTTAACCGATATAAATCGTAAGAACAAGTTCTAGAAATGAGTGATCGTCATGGAGCGCTATGTAAATGTCATGAAGCAATCAATTGAATTGGTTGAGACGATGGAAGAGGGCGTTGGGTATATTCATACCCAATTAAATGAAGGCAGGTTCGAACAGTCGGTGCTTTTGTTTGAGGATGTGCTAAATGCCTATGCCATAGTTGAACAATCGACGTCCTCTGTGCTTGCTAAAATGGAGGAACAATCTGTCTTGTTGCAATTGGAAAAAGGAAAACAGGCGTTAGAGCGTATCTTATCTACTTATGAAGAAAAACAGCATGAGGTTGTAAAAGAGATAATCCAGTTTACGTTACTTCCGGCGATACATACACTGAAAAAAGAACTTGAGCAGTCATTTTCATCCTATCTTGTTTCTTAAAGGATGACAGTTGGAGGTCTCACATGGATATTGCATTACTCTCAATGGCGCTAAGCCAGTCAAATGTGCAGCAGCAAGCAAGTGTGGCTTTGATGAAAAAAACGTTGGGGCAAGCAGAACAGCAAGGGAATGCCTTGCAAAAACTGATGAGCTCTGCTGATGCACAATCGATTCAGCATGCAGCCCAGCCGCATTTAGGTGGGACGATTGATTTGAAGCTGTGAGGGAGTGACCGCGTATGGTTGCTCTTTTTTTGCACGACGCAAGGTTAACGAAGGGCTTGGCGGAAAGCCCAGTTTTGTTTAAGCTTTTAGATGGGGGAGTCGGAGAAAAATTTTTTTTGAAAACCCTCATTTTTTTGTGTTCCCTAGACGATATATAGAATAAGGACATTAGCGGAGGTGCGAGGGATGGACGTAAGGGGTATTCATTCAACTAGTTCACTGAAAGAGCTATCAAAGGTTCTATCGACAGATTCGATGAAGCAAGGTGCATCGTCTCAAAATATTGAAAAGCTAGCATCCTTAAATCAAGAAGCGCTTGTAATTGTAAAACAAGATGGGGAAACAAAGGTTTTGCCAGCAAAAGAATCGCTTGAAAAGCAGGCGGAGGAATTAAACCAGGCGCTAGAGCCGCATAAATCGTTCAAGTTTCAAGTTCATGAGGAGCTAGAGCGGGTCTTTGTTCAAGTCGTGAACCGGGATACGGAAGAAGTGATCAAAGAAATTCCTCCTGAGGAGTTTTTAGATATGGTCGCTGAAATGCTGAAGTATATGGGCTTGATTGTTGATAAACGAGTGTAGTAAGGAAAGGGCAGGAGTGGATTCTGCTCTTTTTTGCTATAGTTGGAACTTTTCATTATGCCTACTTAAAATTGTTTGAACGGCTGACGATATAAAGAATAGAAAACGGTGTAAGCGGAAGGAGAGGTAAAGATGGGTATGCGAATTTCAGGGATGGCAACAGGAATGGACATCAACCAAATGGTCAGTGACTTAATGAGAGCAAATCGGGTTCCTGTTGATAAATTGATGCAGCAGCGTCAAGTGATTCAATGGCAAATGGATGGTTACCGTGAAATTAATCGAAAGTTTAATACGTTTCGCGATAATATTTTTGATACGGTCATGCGCCAGTCGAATATGCTTTCTAAATCTGTTTCGAGCTCCAATTCAAGCTTAGTGACAGCGACGGCTGCATCGAACTCAAGCATTGGAACGATTCGAATTTCAAACGTGCAAAGTCTTGCCACAGCTGCTTCAAATGTGAGTAGTGCGGTTGTTTCCAATGGAGACAAGCTTAATGCATCCACCGCTTTAGGCTCACAAAATTTAAATGCTGATTTTACATGGAGCAAAGGTGTTGTTCATAAGGAAACGGTCCAGGGAGCCGCAGGAGAAGACAAAATCTCGGTCGCAAAAACAAACTTGATTGATACAGCGAACATGGTTGTCAAGGTAGGCAGTAAGGTGTATCAAGTAACAACCGATCCAGCGGCGACTCTTGATGACAATACAGTGTTTGTGGACACAGCTGCGGGAGACATTAAGTTTAACTCTCCATTTGCAACGGGGACGTCTGTATCCGTCACCTATATGACCAACAATGATACGCAAAGCTTTACTGGGGACCCGCGCCAAACGTTTCAGCTTGCAAAAGGTGGCTTGGAAGCAAGCACATTAAGCGTAAAGGTGGCTGGGGTCGAATATACGGTCGTCACGGATCGAAGTGAGCTGAACAGCACAAGTGTCTTAGTCAATATGGAGACTGGATTGCTTGAATTTGATTCAGCAAAAACAGATGTGGTCGTTGACTTCCAGCAGCGTTATACGGCTGGTGGTGTGCAGGCCTTTAATGAAAACGGTCCAGTTGAGGATAAATTTGTGTTTACTGCAAATCAATCGCTGAACGCAATGTTTAATGAGCTTAGTCGTTCTTCTGTCGGGATTGCAGGGTTTTACGATCAGCATGGGGACAAGGTTTCTTTAACACGAAATCAGACGGGGAAATTTAATCCAGATGCTGCGGGAAAGGAAATGACATTTAGTGGCGCATTTTTTACGGATGCGTTGAAGATCAACAATGCCAATGAGCAAGCAGCCCAAAATGCTGTATTCACGATTAATGGGTTAGCAACGGAACGGACATCGAACACGTTTACGGTTGACGGAGTGACCATTACGTTAAAGGACACTTTTGCCTCAGATGTGACTCTTTCAGCTTCAACGGATACAGATAAAGTGTTTGATACGATAAAGAAATTCGTCGATGAGTATAATGAAATTCTTGATTTTGTGAATGGGAAGCTACAAGAAGAGCGCTACCGTGATTACCCGCCATTAACAGACGAACAGCGAGATTCATTATCAGAAAAGGAAATTGAGCGTTGGGAAGAGCGTGCTCAAAGTGGGATGCTACGAAATGACCAGCTGCTTCAGTCTTTTATGAATCAGCTGCGGACGGATATTTACAATTCAGTCAGCTCGTCACTAGCAACAGAGTTTCGCCAGCTGTCCACCATTGGCATTACGACATCGCCCGATTACAATGAGCGAGGAAAGCTTGTGATTGATGAAGATAAGCTTCGTCAAGCGATTGAACAGGATGCGGAAGGGGTTTATCAGCTTTTCACTGCCAGTGGAGAGGGTGCTGCTAATCAAGGGATTGCCCGTCGTGTGCGTGATACATTAGACTCTGCAATTAATACGATTTCTGACCGAGCTGGGGGCATGAGAGGACGGACGCAGAATCATCAGTTTACCCTTGGGCGAAACATTAACGATCTTAATGACCGAATTACCAATTTTGAGCGTCGCCTCCAGCAACTTGAGGAGCGCTACTGGCGTCAATTTACGGCGATGGAGACGGCGGTTCAGCGTGCCAATAGTCAGGCGGAATCTCTCTTTGCACAGTTATATGGAAACCAAGGTATGTAATAAAAAATATAGACTTAATGAAAGGGTGACACGATGGCTGCAATGAACATGCAGACGGCTTATAAGCAAAATGCGATGAAAACTGCTTCACCAGCGGAGTTAACACTCATGTTATATAATGGATGTTTGAAGTTTATGAAGCAGGCGAAACAAGCCATTGAAGAAAAAAACGTTGAGCATCGGAATCTTTATACGAATAAGGCTCAGGACATTATTCGTGAATTAATGGTAACGCTGAAAACGGATAGTGAAGTCGGCAAGAACATGTTGCGCCTCTATGATTTTGCATTAGACCGTTTAATCGAGGCGAACGTGAAGAGTGACCTGAAGGCATTGGAGGATGCGGAAGATATTATGGTTCAGTTTCGTGATACGTGGAAGGAAGCGATGCAGCTCGATCGCCAGCAGCGCCATGGTGCAGGTGGCCAGGCATAATGTCAGTTATGAAAGAGCTGTACCTTGTGACAAAGGAGCTTGATGACCATCTTCATGGACATTTTCCGAAAGAAGAGGACGAGCGTGATCTCTTTATTGAGAAGCTAAATGAAGGACTTGAAAGTCGTGACGCACTCATCAAAGCCATCGAGAGGGACAAGTTGACGGAGAAGGAACAAGCACTTGGTGGCGAGGTTGTGAAGCTGAATGAGCGCATTAATGAGCGGCTTGAGCTTTTAATTGAAGTGATTCGCACGGATATGAATCAGCTAAAAGTAAGAAAAAACATCGGCCGGCGCTATGAGCATCCGTACGAGGGTCCGACTGTCGATGGAGTTTTTTTCGATAAGCGCGGGGTTTAATGTTATAACGGGAAAAAAGCAAGCACCAGCTGGCGCTTGCTTTTTTTGTGTGAAAAGGGGACGGAGCTTCAGTTCAAGTTGTTAAACAATGAAGCTCTTCCGCTCACAGCATCTCATTGAAATGGTGCAAAGAATGACCTAACCAACTTCATCTCAGTGGGAAGAGCGAGCCACTTTTGCTCGTAAGTGTAGAGTGAGGAAGCCACGAGGGCCAACCGCTCATAAAATAGTCACTACTCTGTTTCTACCTCTATACCTTCCATGTTTTCCAGCTCGCTCATGTCAAAGCTCAGTTCTTCGGCTGATTCAACAATGTCTGTTGGTACTTCGATTGTTTCTACTTCATTAAAGTTTGTCATTGTGCCTGAGCTTGTTACCTTTGTTGTCATTGTTTCCCCTTCGTGTGTCATTTCCATATCCATCGTTGTATCAATTCGCTCTTGATAGAAGGTATCTTTGTTGATGTAGAGTGCGTAATCAAGCTGTTTAATGTCCATCATGGAAATGATTTCCTCCATGCCCATACCCAGGCTTACATCGTCACCAAACATTCCGCTTATTTGCATCGCTAATTTCTGTACCTCGTTACCTTCTCCTGTAAAGGTAAGAACGTAGTGCTCGCCTTCTTCAGTAACGGAAATATTGTCAACATAGTTACGGATGAGCTCAATTTGGTCTTGTGGGCCAAGCTGCATCTCTTGGAGTGCGAGTAGCTCTTGGGTAAAATCGTCTGGGTATTTTATCCATGTGCCTTGCATTGTGTCATACATGTACGCACCCTCTTGTGTGATATATTGTTCAGTTGTGAGCGCTTCCTCACTCATTTCAGCTGCTTCGACCGTAATTTGTTGATAAATCCCAAATGGCTCGAGGCTCATATCCATGGAAATAACCATGTCCATGACAAGCGGTTCTGCTTCTCCTGGAATCGTCATTTCTTGAAACATATCCATGTCGCTTGAAAAGCTCGTGACCTCATTCATTGCTTCATATGACTTTGTTAGGATGTCTTCAGCCGATAGGTCCTCTGATGCAGTGTTCTCATCCTCTTCTGTTGTGTCGACCTCTGCTTCAACGCCTGTGTCTGTTTCTGCGTCAGCATCCGTTTCTGTTGATGGTTCACCACAGGCTGCAATGGTTAAGATCGCTAGGCTGGCAATAAGGTATTTTAACTTTTTCACGGTATCTCCTCCAACTTTTTGATTGCGAATGACGTCTCTAACTTTAGCAAAAGTTTACCAATTTTTACAGGGGTAAAAAGGTTCAATCGATTTTTTCCAGTCAGAGGTCTTTTCACTAGCTACTTCCCCTTATTTTCAAATAAGGAAACGAGTCTTATTACCTATATATAAAATAAAGGGGGAGGTTTCGATCTTCTTTGAAAATGGATAAACTTGGTGGAGCTGGAGGGGAGATTTCGTACATTTTATGGAAGATGTAAGCATTTTCAATTGAACACTCTATTTTCGCCAATATTACTCATAATTCTACAAAAGTATTGCTGTTAAAGGGTTTGACTTTGGTTCGGCACGCTGATATAGTAAAAGTGTGGAAAATATCCACACCGATTTAACTTACGAAGGGAATGTGAAAGCATGCAAGGAAAAGTAAAATGGTTTAATGCAGAAAAAGGTTTCGGCTTTATCGAGCGCGAAGACGGTGACGATGTATTTGTTCACTTCTCAGCGATTAACTCTGATGGATTCAAAACTTTAGACGAAGGCCAAGACGTAGAATTTGACATCGTCGAAGGTGCTCGCGGACCTCAAGCTGCAAACGTTGTTAAGCTTTAATTCACATTCCTGGATTAGGAACGGAAATTATAGCTTTGAACATTCAAACCCATCTCCCACGGAGGTGGGTTTTTTACGTATAAAAGGGGTCAGTGCATTTTTGCTCTGACCCTTTTTGCCCGGAGCACATCTGCAACGACCCCTAAAAATAGGAAATTAAACAAATTTTTACTTCTTTAAACTGTTAAAAAATGCGGTGTAAAATAAATAAAAAATGGTGGAAGTTTTAAATTTGAAGCTTATAATGTAATTTGTACTAAAAAAGGGGGCAAGAAATGTGAATCAACTTGAACAAAAAGAAGAATCGAAGAAAAGGTGGAGTGCACTTGCAGGTGCTGCTTTTCTAATGGCTACATCTGCAATTGGGCCAGGATTTTTAACCCAGACCGCTGTTTTTACAGAGCAGCTGTTAGCAAGCTTTGCCTTTGTCATTTTAGCTTCGATAATTTTAGATATTGGAGCGCAAGTAAACATTTGGCGTATTATTGCCGTTTCAAAGATGAGAGGGCAGGAAATTGCCAATGCAGTTCTTCCTGGACTTGGCTTTGTCGTTGCCTTTTTCATCGTGCTGGGCGGTCTCGCTTTTAATATCGGTAACGTAGCGGGTGCGGGCCTCGGTACAAATGCAATGCTTGGGATCGACGCACGTATCGGTGCTGTTGCAACGGGAATCATTTGTATTTTTATCTTTTTATTAAAGGAAGCAAACATGGCGATGGACCGTATTGTCCGTTACTTAGGAGCAATGATGATTTTACTCACCGCTTATGTGATGTTTGTCAGCTCGCCGCCATATGGAGAAGCGGCTCTTCGGACTGTTCTGCCACTTGAGGTTGATTTTCTTGCGATTGTAACGATTGTCGGTGGAACTGTTGGTGGTTACATTACCTTTGCAGGGGGACATCGCTTATTGGAGGCTGGAATATCGGGAAAAGAAAATCTCCGGTATGTGACAAATTCTGCAGTGTCTGGGATTGTCGTTGCTTCAATTATGCGTATTTTATTATTTCTCGCTGTATTGGGTGTTGTTGCAGGTGGAGTTGCGCTAAGTGCTGAAAACCCAACGGCTTCAGCGTTCCAGCACGCAGCTGGTGAAATTGGTTTCCGTATGTTTGGTCTTGTACTTTGGGCAGCGTCAATTACATCTGTCATTGGGGCAGCCTATACATCTGTTTCATTCTTAACTACGTTCCATCCAGTGATTGAAAAGTATAAGAGCTATTTGACGGTTGGATTTATTGTCTTCTCAACAGGTGTATTTACCTTCATCGGTCAGCCAATAACGTTATTAATTTTGGCGGGAGCGTTTAACGGTCTAATTTTACCTCTAACATTAGGGTCCATTTTGCTCGCTGCTTATAATGTGAAGATCGTCGGAGATTATAAGCATCCAATCTGGATGACCGTTTTTGGCGCGTTGGTTGTCGTGCTAACAGCATTCCTTGGTGTGCGAACGCTCATCATTATGCTTCCACAGTTATTTTAGAGGGGGGGTCAGTGCATTTTTGCACTGACCCTTTTTGCTCGGAGCAGAAGTGCCCTGACCCCAGGTGCCCGTAGCCAATCTGCTCTGACCCTGCTTTCGACAAAAATCTACGAAGTTTTTTCTTTTTTTTAGATGTTTAAAAAGGAATGTGCGATGGGTATATAGAATAATACTACATAGGAAGGGAGGAGTTCTTTATGAACTACAACATTCGTGGTGAAAATATGGAAGTAACTCCAGCTTTACGAGACTATGTTGAAAAAAAGGTAGGCAAGCTTGAACGGTATTTTGATACCACGCCTGTCGCTGATGTAAATGTCAGAATGCAAGTTCTGAACAATCAACATATTATTGAAGTAACCATTCCAATGCCTCAGCTACTGCTTCGAGGTGAAGAGGTTCATACGGACATGTATGCCGCAATAGATATCGTCATTGAAAAGCTTGAACGTCAAATTCGTAAGCATAAAACAAAAGTAAATCGTAAGTTTCGCCAAGAAGGCAGTTTGAAATATATGTTTAAAAATGAGTTAGAACCACTTGAAGATTCTCGCGTTGCCATTGAGGATGAGGATGAGCTTGAAGTCGTACGAACAAAGCGTTTTAATCTAAAGCCAATGGATGCCGAAGAGGCGATTTTGCAAATGGATATGCTTGGTCATAACTTCTTCGTCTTCTCCAATGCGGTCAGTGGCGACACAAACGTCGTCTACCGCCGTAAGGATGGGCGCTACGGCTTAATTGAGCCAGAATAAGCAAAAAAGCGCTGATCCCAAGCGTCGTTATAAAGGAACAAAAAGCCACAGACATTCAGTACCCTGTGGCTTTTCCTTTTGAATTCTCTTATAAGACCAGCCTTTTTTCGTTTTCCATCATCGAGTCCGTCCAACTTTCTCAATCCCTCTTAACCCCCATATCCACTTATTCTCTCTTCCCACTTCATTTACGAGTCTTTCTGCTTTCACAGACAGTTCACTGTCTTTGCTTGCTTTTTCTACATAAATGGCATGCCAGAGCAAGAAGTAAAGGATGACCCATAGCTTGCGGCTGTGATCCTTCTTATTTGCAGTGTGTTCATCAAGGAGTGTGAATGCTTTATGCTGATGAAGCAAAGGAACGGTAGTGTGAGAGAAAAACTTAGAGCCTGTGGGTGACTAGACCTCCGATAAATTGAAGGAAGCGGAGAATGGTGTTCAAGGACATCTACCATC
>NZ_ANNK01000035.1 GCF_000334155.1 Halalkalibacterium ligniniphilum
CTCGGAGCAGAAGTGCCCTGACCCCAGGTGCCCGTAGCCAATCTGCTCTGACCCTGCTTTCGACAAAAATCTACGAAGTTTTTTCTTTTTTTTAGATGTTTAAAAAGGAATGTGCGATGGGTATATAGAATAATACTACATAGGAAGGGAGGAGTTCTTTATGAACTACAACATTCGTGGTGAAAATATGGAAGTAACTCCAGCTTTACGAGACTATGTTGAAAAAAAGGTAGGCAAGCTTGAACGGTATTTTGATACCACGCCTGTCGCTGATGTAAATGTCAGAATGCAAGTTCTGAACAATCAACATATTATTGAAGTAACCATTCCAATGCCTCAGCTACTGCTTCGAGGTGAAGAGGTTCATACGGACATGTATGCCGCAATAGATATCGTCATTGAAAAGCTTGAACGTCAAATTCGTAAGCATAAAACAAAAGTAAATCGTAAGTTTCGCCAAGAAGGCAGTTTGAAATATATGTTTAAAAATGAGTTAGAACCACTTGAAGATTCTCGCGTTGCCATTGAGGATGAGGATGAGCTTGAAGTCGTACGAACAAAGCGTTTTAATCTAAAGCCAATGGATGCCGAAGAGGCGATTTTGCAAATGGATATGCTTGGTCATAACTTCTTCGTCTTCTCCAATGCGGTCAGTGGCGACACAAACGTCGTCTACCGCCGTAAGGATGGGCGCTACGGCTTAATTGAGCCAGAATAAGCAAAAAAGCGCTGATCCCAAGCGTCGTTATAAAGGAACAAAAAGCCACAGACATTCAGTACCCTGTGGCTTTTCCTTTTGAATTCTCTTATAAGACCAGCCTTTTTTCGTTTTCCATCATCGAGTCCGTCCAACTTTCTCAATCCCTCTTAACCCCCATATCCACTTATTCTCTCTTCCCACTTCATTTACGAGTCTTTCTGCTTTCACAGACAGTTCACTGTCTTTGCTTGCTTTTTCTACATAAATGGCATGCCAGAGCAAGAAGTAAAGGATGACCCATAGCTTGCGGCTGTGATCCTTCTTATTTGCAGTGTGTTCATCAAGGAGTGTGAATGCTTTATGCTGATGAAGCAAAGGAACGGTAGTGTGAGAGAAAAACTTAGAGCCTGTGGGTGACTAGACCTCCGATAAATTGAAGGAAGCGGAGAATGGTGTTCAAGGACATCTACCATCTTCCAAAAAGCCCTACCTTGTAAGTCCCCGTTGATCTTGATAAAATTAAACGTATGTGTGAAAATGTTTTTTCGTTCATCAACCTTTTTAGGAAAAGACGAAAAGACCTAGTAGTGGGTGCTTCTTTCTCATGAGAAAGAAAACAAGTACGAATGTTTATAAAAGCAAAAGCAGTATGAGCGAGAGGGTGATCTTGCTTATTCACCCTGAAGCTCCGCCCCTTTTCCAGCGAAGCAAGCAAAAGCGGAGGCTTCTTTCAAGAGGGAAGGAAGTAGGAATGAAAGGGAAGTCAGAACAACACTTAATAAAGGCGGTGTGAGCGGAAGAGCATCATTGCTTATGCTCCATGAACAGAAGCTCCGCCCCTTTTCCAAAAAAGAGAGGACGAGTTGAATGCTAGGATTATTAAAAAAAGTAGTAGGAGATCCAAGTCAGCGTCAGCTTAAAAAAAATCAAAAGATTGCCGACAAAATTGAAGCGCTACAGGACGAGATGAAAAAGCTGTCCGATCATGACTTGCAGAGCAAAACCGAAGAGTTTAAACAACGCTACCAGCAGGGTGAGTCGCTCGATGATTTATTAGTTGAGGCCTATGCCGTTGTTCGTGAAGCATCGACCCGTGTGTTAAAAATGACCCCATACCCCGTGCAGATTCTCGGTGCCATTGCTCTCCATCAAGGAAATATTGCTGAGATGAAAACAGGGGAAGGGAAAACCCTCGTTGGGACAATGCCTGTCTACTTGAATGCAATTAGCGGTAAGGGTGTTCATGTGGTGACCGTCAATGACTATTTGGCGCGCCGTGACTGTGAAATGATGGGTGAGCTTTATCGTTTTCTCGGCTTAACGGTTGGTTTGAATCAAGCAGGGCTGTCGAAGCAGGAGAAGCAGGAGGCGTACAACGCTGACATTACGTACGGGACAAACAATGAGTTTGGCTTTGACTATTTGCGCGACAATATGGTGCTGTACAAAGAACAAATGGTGCAGCGTCCCCTTTATTTCGCCCTTATCGATGAAGTAGACTCGATTTTAATTGATGAAGCACGGACACCGTTAATTATTTCTGGTTCTGTTGAGCGGACGACCCAATTGTATTCACAAGCGAACTCCTTCGTGCGTATTTTGAAAAAGGAAGAGGATTACACGTATGATGAAAAAACAAAGTCAGTGCAGCTGACCGAGGAGGGGGTTAACAAGGCTGAGCGGTCCTTTAACATTGATAACCTCTACGATCAAAAGCATGTTTTACTAAACCATCATATTCATCAAGCGTTAAAAGCCCATGTCGTCATGCATCGCGATGCCGATTACGTCGTTGAGGACGGGGAAATTGTCATTGTTGACTCCTTTACAGGTCGCTTAATGAAGGGTCGTCGCTATAGTGACGGCCTCCACCAGGCGATTGAAGCGAAGGAAGGCTTGCAAATTCAGCGTGAAAGCATGACCCTCGCATCGATTACGTTCCAAAACTACTTCCGTATGTATCAAAAGCTTGCCGGGATGACGGGGACAGCGAAAACAGAGGAAGAAGAATTCCGAAACATTTATGGAATGGATGTAATGGTTATCCCAACCAATCGTCCAATTGCTCGTGAGGACCATCCTGACCTTATTTTTAAAACGATGAAGGCGAAATTTAATGCGGTGATCGATGAAATTGAAAGGCTTCATAAAAAAGGACAGCCTGTGCTCGTCGGTACAGTGAGCGTAGAGACGTCTGAGCTTGTCTCGGAAATGCTGAAAAAGCGTAAGGTTCCGCATCATGTCTTAAATGCGAAAAACCATGAGCGGGAAGCTGAAATTATCGAAAATGCTGGCCAAAAGGGTGCGGTTACGATTGCCACTAACATGGCTGGACGTGGAACGGACATTAAGCTTGGCGAAGGTGTGAAGGAGCTTGGCGGCTTATTTGTTCTCGGTACAGAGCGACATGAGAGTCGTCGGATTGATAACCAGCTTCGTGGTCGTTCCGGTCGTCAAGGGGACCCAGGTGCATCGCAATTTTATCTATCAATGGAAGATGAGCTTATGCGTCGTTTTGGCTCTGACAGCATGCGAAACATGATGGATAAGCTTGGCATGGATGAAAATGAACCGATTGAAAGCAAGCTCGTCTCCCGTGCAGTGGAAACGGCTCAAAAGCGTGTAGAAGGGAATAACTTCGATGCACGTAAACAAATTCTCCAATATGATGACGTTATGCGTGAGCAGCGTGAAATCATCTACAAGCAGCGGATGGAAGTGCTTGAATCAGAGAACCTTCGTGAGATTGTTGAAGGGATGATCAAGTCAGTCATTGAGCGGACAGTAAAGCTTCATACACCTGAAAGCGAAGTGCCTGAGGATTGGGATCTTAGCGCGATCGTGAATTACATGAAAGCACAGCTCCTTAATGAAGATGATTTAACGGAAAAGGATATTTGGGGGAAAGATCCTGAGGAAATGATCGAGCTCATTTACGACAAAGTGATTGAGCGCTATAACGAAAAAGAAGAGCAATTCACCCCTGAGCATATGCGTGAGTTTGAAAAGGTGATTATGCTCCGTACCGTTGACCGTAAATGGATGAACCATATCGATCAAATGGATCAGCTTCGCCAAGGGATTCATTTACGTGCGTATGGTCAAAATGATCCTCTTCGTGAATACCGTTTCGAAGGCTTTGAAATGTTTGAAGCAATGATTGCCTCTATTGAGGAGGAAGTGGCGATGTACATTATGAAGGCGCAGGTGCAGCAAAACCTTGAGCGTGAGAAAGTCGCAGAGGGTACTGCGGTTCATCAAAGCGTAACAAACGGTGAAGCGAAGGCGAAGAAAAAACCGATCCGTAAAGGGGAAACCGTTGGACGTAATGAGCCTTGCCCATGCGGAAGCGGAAAAAAATATAAGCATTGTCATGGTGCATAAAATAGAGAAACGCTTGAAGAGTGGCTTGTCGTAGACTCGGCAGCCCCTCTTAAAAAAGAAAATAGCTGAATAAAATCGATGAGGTGGACACGGATATGGATTTAGTCGAAGTAAAGCAAGAGTTAGCAGGTATAGCAAAGCGATTAACTGATTTTAGGGGGTCTCTTTGACCTCGATGCGAAGCAAGAACGAATGGCAGAGCTCGATGAAAAAATGACCGACCCGAATTTTTGGGATGATCAAGCATCTGCCCAAACGGTGATTAACGAGTCGAATGGACTGAAGGAGCTCGTTAATACGTTCCTTGCCTTGGAAGAGGAGTATGAGAACCTTGAAGTGTCGTATGAGCTAGTGAAGGAAGAGGGAGACGCAGAGCTTCAAGCGGAGCTTGAAGACGGGGTGAAAAAGCTCGTAAAAGATTTAAATGAGTATGAGCTTCAGCTGCTTTTAAATGAGCCATATGATAAAAACAACGCGATTCTTGAGCTGCATCCTGGAGCAGGTGGAACGGAATCACAGGACTGGGCATCCATGCTTTTGCGCATGTACACTCGCTGGGCAGAGCGTAAAGGCTACAAGGTCGAGACGTTGGATTATTTGCCTGGTGATGAAGCTGGGGTCAAAAGTGTAACGCTGCTAATAAAAGGACACAATGCTTACGGCTATTTGAAAGCAGAAAAAGGGGTTCACCGTCTCGTCCGGATTTCACCGTTTGATTCATCGGGTCGTCGGCACACGTCGTTCGTATCATGTGAAGTGATGCCAGAGCTTGATGATGCTGTGGAAATTGATTTGTCACCTGAAGAGCTGAAAATTGATACGTACCGTGCAAGTGGTGCAGGTGGTCAGCATATTAATACGACGGACTCCGCTGTGCGGATTACCCACTTGCCAACAAATACAGTCGTGACGTGCCAAAGTGAACGCTCGCAAATTAAAAACCGTGAGCAAGCGATGAAAATGATGAAGGCAAAGCTCTATCAATTACGCATTGAAGAACAACAAAAAGAGCTTGCTGAAATCCGTGGTGAGCAAAAGGAAATTGGCTGGGGAAGTCAAATCCGCTCCTATGTTTTTCACCCGTATTCCCTTGTGAAGGATCATCGCACAAACACAGAAAGCGGCAATACGAATGCGGTCATGGATGGGGAGATTGATCCGTTTATTGATGCATTTCTCCGTGCAAAGGTATAAGAAACGACGATCTGATCCGAGAGGGTCAGGTCTTTTTTTACATTAAGAAATACATTTTTTAACACAGAAGAATAATGAAGCTTTTTTAATCAATTTTTATGATTAAACTACAAGGGCGTAGTGAAAAGCCAAGGTTTTTAATCGGGAAAAGGGACGGAGCTACAGGGCAAAAGCGATGGCAAGCTTACACTTACGCTCGGAACGCTCATGTTATTTTGTTTAGGCAAGGTTTACTTCTCTGCTAGCCTTCTGACCCGCGGTAACACGTTAACGGAGTCGCGTTTACAAGAAATATAACCGGTGCTATACTCATGCAGGGCTTATGATTCGTATACATAGAATGATTTCGTATTTCCTGCTCAGGCGGGATACACTACGAGTAAAGTGAGCGTGATGTTTCATGAAAAAACGAAGAAGGAGAAAGGAGATACGCCACCCTGCCCTCCAGTTTTTGATTGATTATGGGTATATTTTAGTGGGGTCAGCGATCGTGGCTCTTGCCTTCAACCTTTTTTTATTGCCTAATCAAGTGGCATCAGGTGGAGTAAGTGGAATTAGTACCATTTTGAAATATGCTTTCGGCGCCGAGCCTGCTTTCGTGCAATGGGCCTTTAACATTCCTCTCTTTTTTCTTGGTATTTTATTATTAGGTGGATTGCGATACGGTATAAAAACGTTGGTTGGAACGCTGTTTCTCCCCTTTGTTGTTCTCTTGACAAGTGGGCTTCAGCCTGCGACAAATGATCCGCTCCTTGCAGCGATTTTTGGGGGAATTGGGGTTGGATTCGGGCTTGGAACCGTCTTTCGTGCCAATGCGAGCACAGGGGGAACCGATCTTGCGGCACAAATTATTCAAAAGTTTACAGGGCTTTCGGTTGGAACCTGTGTGTTGCTGATGGATGGCCTAATTGTTATCACCTCCGCATTTGTGTTTGGGATTGAATTTGCCCTTTATGCGTTAATTGCATTATTTGTGACAGGAAAGACGATTGATTTGGTGCAAATTGGGGTAGGATATGCAAAGGTAGCTCTTATTATATCCAATCATCAAGAAGAAGTGCGTTTAGGCATTCTTCGAGATGTGGATCGGGGGGTGACCAAACTACACGGCTACGGCGGGTACACTAATCAAGAACGGCCCGTTCTCATGTGTGTCGTGAACCAGCATGAGGTCACAAAATTGAAACAAGTTGTCCGATCCATTGATCCACACGCATTTGTCGTTGTTACGAGTGCGACAGAGGTGCTCGGAGAAGGATTTTCACGTACGTAGACGTGGGAAAATGAGCTATAATGATGCTGTAAGTGGATTGCTTGCAAAAATTTTCAAATTTAGGAGGAAGACAGCCATGAAGAAGTTCTTATTCGCAATTGGCGCTGTGTTAGTTCTTGGTGCCTGTGGTGGCGGTGGCGACGAAGCCCCTACGGACGAAGCGCCAGCTGAAGAAGCCCCTGCAGAAGAAACAGCAGGTGATTTTGACGCAACACTAGCACGTGAAACCTATGAAGCAAGTTGTATCAGTTGTCATGGTGGTAACCTTGAAGGTGGCGGCGGTCCTGCACTTGCAGGTAGCGACTATTCGGTTGAGCACATTATCGATGTGATTCACAATGGTAAAGGCTCTATGCCTCCGCAAAATGTTCCAGATGAAGAAGCTGAAAACTTAGCAAAATGGATTGCCGAACAATAAGATGTATATCCATGCCCCTACTCCTCAATGAGTGGGGGTTTTCTCGTATGAAAGGGCGGGGGCTTACATGGGGGAATCAACGAAGCGAGCGCTTGCTACGTCTTGATTAAGTGGGGCTAGACTGACTATAGGGGCTCATTCTGTTCCTAATGTAAGAGTGTAGCGTTTGTGAGAGTTAAGGTGGAAAGAGACGAAGCTTACCGAACGTCATGATCGTTCTGCATAGCAATCGCTTCGCAAATATCCTTCGCTTTCCGCAGGCGGCTGGTGAGCCTCCTCGTGCTTACGTGTGGGGTCTCACCCTTGCCTTGATCCCGCAGGAGTCTACGTCTATTTCCTCCGCTGAGGTTGTGCATTGTTCGCATTTTCAAGCATACACGTTCGTTATGCCCCAGCCCTTTTTATGCGTCAAATTCCAAAACTCCTTACGCCTTGTGTGCAGTAATTTTGTTATGACACAGAATGAACGTATCGAATGTCTCCATGTGATGTAAATAGAGGGAACATGGCGACTTAAACTACCAAAGAATACCACGTTAAGAAAAGATTACAACGGCTGAAATGAAAATGTAATAAAAATATCGGTTCACAGCTTTTCGGATGATGCTATAATGGGATGGTGAGACAAACCGACAGAAGCTGATAGAAACCATACTATTTCAACAAGACATTCGACAAGGCTTGTCGTGATGCGGATGAGGCTCACAGTGGTCAGTTTTTTGGAGGATCTTAAAAAGCTTTACGGTAGAATACAAGGAAGTGATTTCATTTGATCGATATGAAAGACGTTTGGAAATCATATCCAAATGGAGTAAAAGCGATAAACGGGATTGACATTTCAATTCGAAAAGGTGAGTTTGTCTACGTCGTCGGTCCGAGTGGTGCAGGAAAATCGACGTTTATTAAAATGATCTATCGCGAGGAAAAGCCAACAAAAGGCGAAATACATATTAACGGCACAAATCTTACCCAGCTGAAGGAACGACAAATTCCATACCTGCGCCGGCGCATTGGTGTCGTGTTTCAAGACTTCAAACTTTTGCCTACGCTTTCCGTTTTTGAAAATGTCGCTTTTGCCCTTGAAGTGATTGAAGAGAAGCCAGAAGTGATTAAGAAAAAGGTGATGCAAGTCCTTGATATTGTTCACCTAAAAAATAAAGCACGATTTATTCCTAGTGAGTTATCAGGCGGTGAGCAGCAACGGGTGGCGATTGCCCGTGCGATTGTCAACGAACCTGAAGTGTTGATTGCTGATGAACCGACTGGAAATCTTGACCCCGACACTGCTTGGGAAATCATGGACATCTTAGAAAAAATCAATCATCGAGGAACAACGATTATTATGGCTACCCACAATAAAGATATTGTAAACACGATTAAAAAGCGTGTCATAGCGATTGATGGTGGACGAGTTGTTCGCGACGAAATAAGGGGGAACTACGGGTATGAAGTTTAAAACCCTGACTCGCCATTTACGAGAAGGGGCGAAAAACCTTGGCAGAAACGGCTGGATGACCTTTGCATCGATCAGTGCAGTTGCTGTCATGCTTTTTGTTGTCGGTGTGTTTTTACTCCTTATTTTAAACATGAATCAAATCGCCTCTTCCATTGAAGACGATGTGGAGATGCGTGTCTATATTGAATTAACAGCAACAGAAGAACAGCAGGAGGCCCTTGAAGCGGAGATCAGGGCGATTCCTCATGTAGAAAGTGTTACGTTTTTAAGCCGCGCCGAAGGACTAGAACAATTGATTGATAGCCTTGATGAGCAAGGAGCGGTTTTTGAGCCGCTACGGGATGAAAACCCGTTGAACGATTCCTTCATTGTTCGGGCTGAAACTCCGCAAATTACGGCACAAATTGCTGCTCAAATTGAGAATTTAACTTATGTTGAGCGCGTCAATTATGGACAAGAGGTTGTGGAACGCCTCTTTACAGTCACGGAATTTGTTCGTACGGTCGGTGTTGTTCTTGTCATTGGGATGATGTTTACGGCGATGTTTTTAATCGCAAATACGATTAAATTAACAATTGTTGCTAGAAAACGAGAGATTCAGATTATGAAACTAGTAGGTGCCACAAATGGCTTCATTCGCTGGCCATTTTTTGTGGAAGGAATGCTGCTAGGGGTCATTGGCTCCCTCGTTCCTATTGCTCTGATTGGCTTTGGATATTCCTACCTCTATAACAATTTTGCTGCCCGTGTCGAGCTTTTTATGTTTTCGCTTGTACCTGTATCGCCATACCTCTGGCAGGTGGCAGGTGTGTTAGTAGGAATGGGTGCCTTTATCGGAATTTGGGGAAGTATGATGTCCGTTCGTAAATTTTTAAAAGTGTAGATAGAATGTTTTAAGAAATGAGGAGGAAAGGCTGCATATGAGGCGAAAAGTTGGATTATTAGCTGTAGCAACACTCGTAGCTGCAAGTACACTCTTGTCTGAAGCAAATCTAGCATTTGCAAACCCATCGCTTGAAAACCAGATTTCTGACGTTCAGCGTGAGCGTCAAGAAAAGCAAAGTGAAGCGAAGCAAAAGGAAGAAGAGATACATAAGGTCGAACAAGAAATGGATGACATTGGCTCTGAAATTGAAAAAATTGACCATGAAGTGGCAGAGACGAGCCAAAAGGTACGAAACAAGCGTGCGGAAATTGAAGAAGTCCAGAACCATATCGAGCAATTAAAAGAAGAAATTGTGATTCTTGAAGAACGGATTGCCGAAAGAGATGAGCTTTTAAAGGAGCGCGCTCGTTCCATGTATCAAAATGGTGGTTCTGTTAACTATTTAGAAGTGATCTTAGGGGCGAAAAGCTTTGGTGATTTTCTTGACCGAGTGAGTGCGTTATCGGTCATTGCTCAGCAGGACCGAAACATTCTTGATGCACATATTCAAGATCAGCGTCAGCTTGAAGAGACAAAAACACTCGTTGAAGAAGAACTCCAGAAGCTCGAAGGTCATCTTGTTGAACTAGAAGAGCTCATGGCTCAGCTTGAAGAGCAGCGCAAGGAAAAGGATCGATTGATGGCCCGACTGCAGGAGCGTGAAAACGAGCTTCATGCGGACTTAGGCGAGTTAGAGGATGCGGATCGTATTCTTCGTCAACAGGAAGCTGCACTTAAGCAAGAGCTAGAAGCATACAAGGAGCGCCAACGTCAGGCAGCAGAGCGGGAGGAGGCAGAGCGTCAGCGTCAGGCAGCACAGGCACAAACGTCTCGCAGTACGGGACCATCCCATAGCGCACCTGCTGTTAGCAATTCTGGATTTATGATGCCAGCCACAGGTACGATAACCTCTCATTGGGGTCCTCGTGCAACATTTGGTGGTCGTATGCATTATGGAATTGATATTGGGAAAAATGGTCGGACAGGGGATGTACCAGTCGTAGCCGTTTACGATGGTACGGTGATTCGCTCCTACTATTCTGAAAGCTATGGAAATACCGTACTCATTGCCCATAATCTAAACGGACAATCAATTACGACACTGTATGCTCACCTTGAGGATCGACGAGTATTCGATGGTCAACGTGTAAGCAAGGGTCAAGTTCTTGGGAACATGGGGAACACAGGTCGGTCATATGGGCCACATCTTCACTTCGAAGTACATGAAGGTAGCTGGAATCAAGCGAAATCAAACGCTGTGAATCCGATGAAATATCTTCCATAATTGAATCCATGTGAAGTGAGTAGATTTTTTCACACAGAAGGGTATCGACTTCGTTAAAAGGGAAGACCGAAATATAACAGGATAGACGAAAAGCCAAAGCAGTCTAGCAACAGGATCAGTGGCTGGAGGTCACTTCAGCTTCTGCGAAGACAGAGTCTCAAGCACATGCTACAGCAAAGCAGGCGCTTTGCATTTTTCTTGACATAATTTGGACAAGTTATTCATAAACTAAATAAGGGAGGGCATTGCATCAGACGATGTGGTGCCTTTTTCTTTCGAGCGTTCATGCTCGGCTCGCTTTCTGATATGGAATGAAAACCAATTCGTAGGTAAAGCAAAAGAGGATTCAATGAACGGTGAGAGCGACAGGATACATCGTTTTCTCATCCAATAAGCTCCGCCCCTTTTTCTCCTAACCTCCCATCTCATATAATAAGTAAGATAGGTGACGGATTGAAAGGGAAAGGGTACACTAAGTGTAAGAATGCAGGAAAAGCGTAGGTTATTGAAAGAGGTGGAACAGGTGAAAGTGACGAGGAAAACCCTAACCGTAGTGGTTTTGTTTGCGATCTTGATAGGGGCAACGGTCATCTATGGAAACATGGCATTGACGTCAAATGAAGCGTCCCCTGCATCAGCACCACACACAAATGGGGAAGCAACAGGCGTAGCGTTGAGCGACGAAGAAGCGCTCGAAAAGTTTGAGAATGCGTTCCAGCTCATTCAGGAGCGTTACGTGGATGAGGTCGATCAATCGAAGCTGGTCGAAGGGGCAATAGAAGGGATGTTGGAAACCCTTAAGGACCCATACTCCGTGTATATGGACCCAGAGACGGCATCAGAATTTGTTCAGTCATTAGATTCTCATTTTGAAGGAATCGGTGCAGAGGTGAGCATGACAAATGGAAAGGTAACCATTGTTGCCCCGTTCCGTGACTCGCCAGCTGAACGAGCAGGGCTCCAGCCAAATGACAAGATCATTGAAATTGATGATGAAAGCATTGAAGGCCTTTCTCTTTATGAAGCGGTATTAAAAATTCGCGGGGAGAAGGGCACAATTGTGAACCTAACGATTGAACGGCCTGGTGCCACGGAATTGATTACAATTCCGGTCGAGCGAGACGAGATTCCAATTGAAACAGTAAGGGTTAACACGTTAGAGCATCAAGGAAAAACGATTGGATTACTTGAAATCACCTCCTTCTCTGAGGACACGGCGGCCCGATTTGAGGAAGGGCTACATGAGCTGGAAGATCAAGGAATTGATGGCTTGCTGATTGATGTTCGTGGCAATCCTGGTGGTTACTTAAATGCCGTTGAAGAGATTGGAAAGCTTATCATTCCAGGTGGCGAGCCGATTGTGCAGATTGAAGATCGTCAAGGTGAGACGATGCGCTACATCTCCTCCCTTGATGAGAAAAAGCCATACCCGATTGTCGGGATCACGGATCGTGGCAGTGCCTCGGCTTCGGAAATCTTAGCAGCCGCATTAAAGGAAGCAGGCAATTATGATGTTGTCGGTGAAACGACCTTTGGAAAAGGGACGGTGCAGCAGACGATTCAGCTAGGAGATGGAAGTGAAATTAAGCTTTCCCTCTTCCGTTGGTTAACCTCAGCTGGAAATGACATCAATGAAAAAGGGGTAGAGCCGACTGTTGAAGTGCTCCAGCCTGATTATTTCTATACAGCCCCTCTAACGATTGAGGAGCCCCTTGAATACGATATGCTTAATGAGCAAATCAAAAATGCGCAGCTGATGTTAAAAGGGCTTGGTTTTGAACCAGGGCGGACGGATGGCTATTTTAGTGAACAAACGAAAAATGCTGTTACGGCGTTCCAAAATGCGAATGAGCTTTCTGCGACAGGTACATTAAATGAAGAAACGGCAGCCGCATTGCAGCAGAGCATTGTTAAATTAATTCAAGATAAGGAAAATGACCGTCAGTTAAAAACGGCATTGGATCTCGTTGTGGAACAGACGGGTCAATAAAGGTACAGGAAATTCATTGCTGATTGTCGAAACAGGGAAGTGCGTCACGCGCTTCTCTGTTTTTACATATAGAATGAGGAAGTCAAATATTTTCTTGTGACGTTTGTCCTGCTTTTCAAAGCTGGGCGCGAAATTTTCCTGCTTTTTCAAACGTTTGGGCAATGTACGGGAGCTAGAAAACAAGGTAAGATAGAAAAGAACGATAGGAAGGAGGATCGGGGCATGGGTGGAGAAATCTTGTTAAGCATGTTAAGCGGAATTGGAGCCTTTTTCATACATCCGTTGCTATATATTGGTTTAGTGATCATTGGCCTGACTGGCTGGAGAAGGATGAAGCGGGAACGCCAGCATTTCTATACGAGAGTGTACGGCGCAAGAGCTGATTTTATAATCCCGTTTTTTCCGGCACTTCTTGCAGGTGGCATCCTTTCCGTTATGACGATCCTTTTAGGAATCACGGTGACACTGTCCCTGCTTGGGGTCTTTTCTTTAAGCTATCTTCTGCTTGCACTCACGACAAAGGTTCGCTTGCTCTCACCTGCCTATGCAGGAGGGCTGACGCTGCTGTTACTTTTGCTTGCACCTTATTTTCAAACAGGTGTTTCTTTGATTGATGATACATTGGCAAGTGCTGCTACGGTGCCACTTATCCATGTGGCTGTACTAACGATTTTGCTGATAATGGCAGAAGGAGACTTGATTCAACGCTACGGTGCAACCTATACTTCACCGAAGCTTATGGTGAGTAAGCGTGGCAAGTGGATCGGCGTCCATGAAGCGAAGCGGGTTTGGATTTTGCCCGTTGTACTCTTTCTTCCAGAGGGAGCGATTCCTGCATTTGAATTTTGGCCGGTTTTTTCGATGGGAGAAGGGACCTATCAGCCGCTGCTCGTTCCGTTTTTAATTGGCTTCCAGCAGCAAATTCAATCTTCGCTACCAAAAGCCCCAATTAAGCTCATGGGCCGAAGGGTGATTGGTTTTGCTTTCATATTAGCGGTGCTAGCAGCGGCAGCATTTTATGTACCTGTTTTATTCCTTGTCATTGCTTGTGCTGCGATTCTTGGCCGGGAATTGCTTTGGGTCCTCGCGAAGCTGCGTGATGAAGCAGCCCCTGCTGTGTTTGCCCAGCGGAGTCAAGGCTGTATGATCCTCGGCGTTTTACCAGATAGTCCCGCAAATAAAATGGGCCTGAAGGTTGGAGAAGTCATCCTAAAGGTGAACGGGCAGCCTGTGAACAATGAAGTGGGGTTTTATGAGGCGCTCCAGATCAATTCGGCGTTTTGTAAAATAGAGGTCGTCGATGAACATGGCGAAATTCGGTTTGTTCAAGGCGCGCTTTACGATGGTGAACATCATCAGCTTGGTGTATTATTGGTAAAGGAAGAATACGAGCTGCAGGATTCTGTCGTTTAGGCTCCTCGTTGCGCAGCAGGAAAAAGGAGAACAAAAAGGAATCATGATCGATGTTTTGCTAGCCTTGACTTTGCCAATTGTGCTGATGATTGGTGTAACAAGAGTGACATTTCATTTGTTAGGTGCACTTATTGTCACATTTATGATTCTCTTTGTGGCATTTGAGCTTCATGAGAAGCCTTGGTATGTGATCGGACTAGCCATCCTATCCCTTGTCATTGGTTGGATCGGTGCACGAAGGGTATTGAATAAAAAGCCAGGCATGTAAAGGAAAGAGTCGAAGAGATCGGCTCTTTTTTTCTGCGGAAAAAGTGGACGAAGCTTCGGTTTAAGCTGATACCAATGATGCACTTAGTTCCGCTCACACCGCCACAATTGGTTTTTTTTTCTGTTGAGTATGCACACTAAACCTAGCGAAAGGGGAAACTTGATTTTTAAAGGACGCTCGAAAGGGTAAACATGAAACAAGTAACGGCTGTATATTCCTAATTTATCCATTAAAATAAAAACGCATGTTCGTAAAATTTGTGTGATCGAAGGGTTTCTATGATATAATGATCACACTTAAATTGTCGTGTTGAGGAGGTTGTCGCTGTGGATCAAGAGCGTGCGTTTGAGCTTGTTTCGAAATATGAGCCTCAAGGGGATCAGCCTGAGGCGATTCGCAAGCTTGTCCAAGGTATTCAAGCGGGTACAAAACATCAGACGTTATTAGGAGCAACGGGGACAGGGAAAACGTTCACCATGTCAAATGTTATTAAAGAGGTGAACAAGCCGACCCTCGTGATCGCTCATAATAAAACACTAGCAGGGCAGCTATATAGTGAGTTTAAAGAATTTTTTCCGAATAACGCGGTTGAATATTTTGTCAGCTACTATGATTACTACCAACCAGAAGCGTACGTGCCCCAATCAGACACGTTCATTGAAAAGGATGCAAGCATTAATGATGAGATCGATAAGCTTCGCCACTCAGCGACGAGTGCGCTGTTTGAGCGGAGAGACGTCATTATCGTAGCGAGTGTCTCCTGCATTTACGGTTTAGGTTCGCCGGAAGAGTACCGGGACCTTGTTGTGTCGCTCAGAACAGGGATGGAGATGGAACGCAACGATCTTTTGCGTGCCCTTGTGGACATTCAATATGATCGCAATGATCTAAATTTTATCCGGGGGACGTTCCGTGTTCGAGGTGATGTTGTGGAAATTTTTCCAGCCTCAAGAGATGAGCAATGCATTCGCGTTGAGTTTTTCGGAGATGAAATCGATCGGATTACTGAAGTGGATGCTTTAACAGGGGAAATCAAAGGGGAACGGAATCATGTGGCGATCTTCCCAGCTTCTCACTTCGTTACCCGTGAAGAGAAGCTGAAGAAAGCGATCACGAGCATTGAAATCGAGCTTGAGGAGCGTTTGAAGGAGCTGCACGAGCAAGGGAAGCTATTGGAAGCCCAGCGACTTGAGCAGCGCACGCGCTATGACCTGGAAATGATGGCAGAAATGGGCTTTTGCTCAGGCATTGAAAACTATTCCCGTCATTTAACATTTCGAGAGCCAGGAGCAACTCCGTATACGCTGCTCGACTTCTTCCCAGAGGACTTTCTCATGATCATTGACGAATCCCATGTCACCTTACCACAGGTGCGAGGCATGTATAACGGAGACCGGGCAAGGAAAGAAATTCTTGTTAACCATGGCTTCCGTCTCCCGTCAGCTCTTGATAACCGCCCCCTCCATTTCGAGGAATTTGAGAAGAAGGTGAATCAGGTCGTCTATGTCTCAGCAACACCTGGGCCATATGAGCTTGAGCATACACCGGAAATGGTTCAACAAATCATCCGCCCAACTGGACTGCTTGATCCGCTGATTGACGTTCGACCGATTGAAGGACAAATTGATGACCTCATTGGTGGAATCAATGATCGGGTCGCAAAAAATGAGCGGGTCCTTGTGACGACGCTAACGAAAAAAATGGCCGAGGATTTAACCGACTACTTAAAGGAGGTCGGAATTCGGGTTCGCTACTTGCATTCAGAAATCAAGACGCTTGAGCGGATTGAAATCATTCGTCAGCTACGCTTAGGAACCTTTGATGTGCTTGTGGGGATTAACTTATTACGGGAGGGGCTGGACATTCCTGAGGTGTCCCTTGTGGCGATTCTTGATGCAGACAAGGAAGGCTTTCTCCGTTCTGATCGCTCTCTGATCCAGACGATTGGGCGTGCGGCGCGAAATGCGAACGGTCGGGTGATTATGTATGCTGATAAAATGACAAAATCGATGGAGATTGCGATTCGCGAGACAGAACGACGTCGCTCCATTCAAGAAGCCTATAATAAAGAGCATGGCATTACGCCAAAAACGATCGAAAAGAAAATTCCAGACGTGATTCAAGCGACGATGGTTGCTGATGATGAAGAATCGTACGGCGCTGTAGAAGTACCGAAACAAAAGCTAAGCAAGAAAGACCGAGAAGCAATGATAGAACGGATGGAAGCAGAAATGAAGCAAGCAGCTAAGGATCTGAATTTTGAGCGGGCGGCAGAGCTTCGTGATTTAATTTTAGAGTTGAAAGCGGAAGGGTGAACAGGCGATGGCATTAGAAAAAATAGTCGTAAAAGGTGCACGCTCTCATAATTTAAAGAACATCGATGTGACAATCCCACGGGATAAGCTTGTCGTTTTAACGGGCTTGTCAGGTTCAGGTAAATCGTCCCTTGCCTTTGACACGATCTATGCAGAAGGGCAAAGGCGTTATGTGGAATCGTTGTCTGCCTATGCTCGCCAATTTCTTGGGCAGATGGATAAGCCGGATGTGGATGCGATTGAAGGCCTATCGCCAGCGATTTCCATTGATCAAAAAACGACGAGTCGCAATCCCCGTTCCACCGTCGGAACAGTGACAGAAATTTTTGATTACCTCCGCCTGCTTTACGCACGGATTGGCCGCCCTGTTTGTCCAAAGCACGGCATCGAGATTTCGTCACAAACGGTTCAACAGATGGTCGACCGCCTGATGGCTTATCCTGAACGGACAAAAATGCAAATTCTTGCCCCCCTTGTCTCTGGACGAAAGGGCACACATGCAAAGGTTTTGGAAGACATTAAAAAGCAGGGCTTTGTTCGTATGCGTGTGAATGGAGAGATGCGCGAGGTGGCTGAGGAGATTGAGCTTGATAAAAATAAAAAACATACCATTGAAGTGGTGATCGACCGGGTAGTGATCAAGGAGGGAGTTGAAACCCGTTTGGCTGATTCCCTAGAAACGGCGTTAAACCTTGCGGATGGGCGCACAGTTGTTGATGTGATTGACGATGAGGAGCTCCTCTTTAGTCAGCATCACGCTTGCCCGCATTGTGGGTTTTCAGTTCCTGAGCTCGAGCCCCGGATGTTTTCGTTTAATAGTCCGTTTGGTGCTTGTCCGTCATGTGATGGGCTCGGTTCAAAGCTAGAGGTGGATTTAGAGCTCGTCATTCCTGACCGAACCCGGACCTTACGGGAGTATGCGATTGCCCCGTGGGAGCCGACAAGCTCCCAGTATTACCCGCAGCTTTTGGCAGCGGTGGCAGATCATTATAGCATTGATCTTGATGTGCCTGTGGAGGACATACCTGATCATCTTTTAGATAAAATTTTATATGGAAGCGGACGAGAAAAAATTCTTTTCCGCTATGAAAATGAATTTGGACAAGTGCGGGAAAATGAAATTCTGTTTGAAGGGGTTATACCGAACGTCTCCCGTCGCTATCATGAAACGAGCTCTGATTACATTCGTGAGCAAATGGAAGCGTATATGGCCCACCGCCCTTGTCCTGCATGTAAAGGGTATCGTTTAAAGCGGGAGGCACTTGCGGTGCTGATTAACGGCCACCATCTTGGCGAAGTGTCGACCTTATCGGTGACCGAGGCAAAACGTTTCTTTGAAACCCTCGATTTAACGGAGAAGGAAGCAGCGATTGCCCGCTTAATCTTGAAAGAAATTAATGACAGGCTCGGCTTTTTAATCAATGTAGGGCTTGATTATTTAACGTTGAGCCGTTCGGCAGGAAGCTTATCAGGCGGGGAGGCTCAGCGGATTCGCCTCGCTACTCAAATTGGGTCCTCATTAATGGGGGTGCTCTATATTTTAGACGAGCCGTCCATTGGCTTGCATCAGCGTGATAATGACCGCTTGATTGAAACCCTTGTGCATATGCGTGATCTTGGCAATACCTTAATTGTCGTCGAGCATGACGAGGATACGATGATGGCGGCAGACTATATTATTGATATTGGTCCCGGGGCAGGGGTTCATGGTGGAGCAATTACCGCTGAAGGGACACCAGAAGAAATTATGGCCAACGAAAACTCGCTGACAGGGCAGTACTTATCGGGGAAAAAATTTATTCCAGTGCCATCTGAACGACGTCAGTCAGATGGGCGCTCCTTTACCGTCAAAGGCGCTTCAGAAAACAACTTAAAAAATGTAACGGTGGAGTTTCCTCTTGGTGTTTTTATTGCGGTGACAGGTGTGTCTGGCTCAGGGAAAAGTACGTTGATCAATGAAATCGTCCACAAAGCGTTGGCACAAAAGCTTCACCGTGCCAAGGATAAGCCTGGGAAGCATAAGGAGATTACAGGGATTGAGGAAATTGATAAGGTGATTGATATTGACCAGTCCCCGATCGGACGAACGCCGCGCTCGAATCCTGCCACTTACACAAGTGTGTTTGATGATATTCGTGATGTGTTTGCCATGACGAATGAAGCCAAAGTTCGGGGCTATAAGAAGGGCCGCTTTAGCTTTAATGTGAAAGGCGGGCGCTGTGAGGCATGTCGAGGCGATGGGATCATCAAAATTGAGATGCATTTTCTCCCAGATGTATATGTACCGTGTGAAGTGTGTCATGGAAAACGCTATAATCGGGAAACCTTAGATATCACCTATAAAGGAAAAAACATTTCCGATGTGCTGGAGATGACCGTGGAGGAAGGGGTCGAATTTTTCGCGAACATCCCAAAAATCAAGCGGAAAATTCAAACCCTTGTGGATGTAGGACTCGGTTATATGAAGCTCGGTCAGCCAGCAACCACCCTATCAGGTGGAGAAGCGCAGCGGGTGAAGCTTGCCTCCCAGCTTCATAAGCGCCCCACAGGGAAGACGCTCTACATTCTGGACGAGCCGACAACAGGCCTTCATGTTCACGACATTGCTCGTCTCTTAAGCGTTTTGCAGCGTTTGGTCGATAACGGGGATACGGTACTAGTCATTGAGCATAACCTAGATGTAATAAAGACCGTTGATCATATTATCGACCTTGGTCCTGAAGGGGGAGACAAGGGCGGGCAAATTGTTGCTCAAGGAACACCTGAACATGTAGCGGAAGTGAAAGGCTCTTATACTGGTCACTATTTAAAGCCAATTCTGGAGCGGGATCGAAAGCGAATGGAGGAACGGCTCCGGGAAAAAGAGCTACAAAAAAGCTAAGCGATCATCGGAAATGTTTAAGTAGGCAGGAATGCAGCGAGCTTTGTCGAATGAAATTATGAAATGGAAGCATCCATGAAACTTTTTTTCGTTGCACCTCGTATGGCTATTAGCAGGCTTTGAAAAACCCGTGTGAGGAGTGGGATAATGGAAGAGCGTAAAATGATTTTAAAGATGATTGAAGACGGAAAGATTACGGCAGAAGAAGGTGTGAAGCTTCTCAGTGCAATGGAGAAGCCGAGTGAGCCGACAAAAGAAGCGACAGAGGGAAATAAGGTGGAGACTGAGCGCTCCTTGTCCACAGAGGTGAACTGGGATGAAGGGGAGAAAGAGCGGAAACGAAGCCGGGAACGGGACCGTGAGAGAAATCGCTATGGTTTTGATCCGACAAAGCTAACCGGATTTTTTGAGAGTGCGATCCAAAAAATTAAAGATTTTGATCTCGACTTCAATTTTGGTCCTCATGTTGTTGTTGATCATGTCTTTCAGCATCGGGATCTATCGCCAAAATCCATGGATGTGTCATTGGAAAATGGGTCGGTGAACATCCTGCCTTGGGATGAGCCGGATGTGAGAATTGAGTGTAAGGCAAAGGTATATCGGGTAAAGAATACGGACGAGGCCCGTTCGCTATTTTTACAGGAAGCCTTGTTCCGTGTAAATGAACGTAAGGTTTTGTTCCAGACGAAGGTAAAATCGATCAAGGTGGATGCGACCATTTATGTGCCGCGAACCGCTTTTGATTCCATCAAGCTTTATACGTTTAATGGGTCACTTAAGGGCGACTCTCTAAATGTGGACACCCTTGATGTAAACACCTTGAATGGTGGCATCATCTTTGAAGGGATTAAGGCGAAAAAAGTTCTTGCGGAAACCGTCAATGGAGAAATTGAGCTCCAGCAAGGTGATGTGGATATATGTGATGCAAAAACGGTAAATGGCAGCATCACCATTACAGGTCAAGTGCAGGATGTGGATGCAGAAACCGTCAACGGATCGATAACGTATGAAATCGATCGCTTGAGCGAGTCAGGCTATGCTGATTTTAAAGCAATGACAGGAAGCATTCATTTAGTGGTGTCAAAATCCTTGCGTGTGGAAGGAAAGCTAAAGACAAATGTTGGCAGCTATACGTGTGACTTAACGTCGTTTGAAGTGTTAGAAGAGAAAAAGGATTTTGCTCAAAAAACAATGAGCTTCGTTGGCAACCAAGATCAGTCTCCTCGTGTGAAAATCGTCGCTTTAACGAATACGGGCTCGATTCGTGTCAAAGACCGAAGCTAAAGAGGTGGAAGCATGAACATGAAAAAGAAATTGTATCGCTCGGAATCTAATCGAAAAATTGCAGGCGTGTGTGGTGGACTTGCAGATTACTTTAATATGGATGCGACGCTTGTACGTATATTCGTCATTCTCCTTGGATTGTTCACAGCCTTTTTTCCGATTATCATCGGCTATATTCTATTTTCGTTCGTAATCCCGAATGAAGGGGATGTTGTGGAATAATGGGTTGGCTTCTTGGGATCATCGTGAATGCCATTGTTCTAATGGTTGTGGCAGGCTATTTTGAAAGCTTTTACTTGTCCAGTGCCGTTGCTGCTTTTATCGCAAGCATCATTCTCTCGGTGCTTAACTTTATCGTGAAGCCAATTCTTGTCATTTTGACTTTGCCTGTGACCATTATAACCCTTGGGCTGTTCATGTTTGTCATTAACGCCATCACGCTAATGCTAACAGCGGCGCTCATGGGGGATGCCTTCGTCATTGATGGCTTTGGTATGGCGATACTCGCAGCCGTCATCATTTCCATCTTGAACATGCTGATTCAAACCTTCATCATTGACCCGATTCGAAAAAAATAGCCGGAGCAAGAAGACTGGGGATGATCCCTAGTCTTTTTTTGTGCGTTAGGAAAGCGGCGCTAAAATCAGTAGCGTGACTTTCTATGGATTAGCAATAATCCCATTTCTTCTAATCTTTCAGGAAATTGAGAGCTTGTTGTTTTTGAAGCGGACACAGGTTCCTTTTCTGAGAAAAAAGATACGTCTGTATGGTAGAAGTGGAGGGAGGATGCGCAATTTAACAGTAAGCCACTCCATGCTAGGATTCTGTGAAAGAGGAGACAAAGCTTCCGTGCCATTTGATAAGCGAATGAAATGATTGGGCAAATCAATCGACATTTTAGTGGGAAGAGCGCTCTGCTTTAAAGGGACAAGGTGATCGAATCGAGGAAGAGAAAGCAAGAAAGCCCGTAAAAGATGTCGTTTTTCCTTGAAACGAGAAGAACCGTGCTTAGGTTAGTATCTATGTTAAAATGAGAGGTGGTGAAAGTTTACATTGTCGAATCAGCGTTCTAAAATCAGAGTATGGTAAGATGAAGATGGAGGGTTTTTGATGGCAAAGGTAACAGCGAATGACTTACTAGAAAAGTTTAAATTTGAATTGCTTGCCGGAGAGGAAGGGATTTACCGTCCGATCACGACGAGCGACATTTCACGTCCTGGGATGGAAATGGCTGGTTTCTTTACATATTATCCTGCAAAACGTCTGCAGCTGCTCGGGCGAACGGAGCTCTCTTTTTTTAAGCAGCTCAGTGATCACGATAAGCGAGAGCGGATGCAAAAGCTCTGTACCTATGATACGCCAGGGATTATTTTATCTCGGGATATGGATGCGCCTAAGGAGCTGATTGAAGCGGCTGAAAAGGTGGGGGTGCCGTTGCTTCGGTCGACGCAAACGACAACCCGGTTAAGTAGTATGCTGACAAACTATCTTGAAAGTCAACTGGCACCGATGACCGCAGTTCACGGAGTGCTTGTGGACATTTATGGAATTGGTGTGTTAATTACGGGTAGCAGTGGTGTCGGGAAAAGTGAAACAGCTCTTGACCTTGTGCGACGGGGCCATCGTCTTGTAGCGGACGATTCCGTGGAAATTCGTCAGGAGCATGAAGAGACGCTCGTTGGTCGCTCTCCTGAATTAATTCAGCATTTGCTAGAAATTCGTGGACTCGGCATCATCAATGTAATGACATTATTCGGTGCCGGAGCGGTTCGACCGTTTAAACGAATTGCCCTTTGCATCCATTTAGAGCTTTGGGACCAGACGAAGGCGTATGATCGTCTTGGCTTAGATGAAGAGTATATGAGAATTATTAACACTGATATTCCGAAGCTCACTGTCCCTGTTCGTCCAGGGCGAAACCTTGCTGTTATTATCGAAGTGGCAGCGATGAACTTCCGTTTGAAGCGTCTTGGTATTAATGCGGCACAGCAGTTTTCCGATCGTTTGGCTGATGTGATTGATGAAAGTGAGCAAGAATTTTAAGCCTAGCATCTTCAAGGAACGCTGTTGATCTTTTTATAAATTGAGGTGGAATAATGGAGGAACTAATTGAACCCATTGACCGGGTGTTTTTACAGTTTGGACCGTTAACGATTTATTGGTACAGTGTCATTATTATGCTTGGCGTATTTCTAGGTTATTTGCTCGCTTCTCGGGAAGCTGTGAAACGTGGGCTGCCAAAAGAAACTTTTGCAGATTTGCTTCTTTTCGCAATCCCTATTTCGATTCTTTCAGCACGGCTATACTATGTTATCTTTCGCTGGGAGCAATTTGCCGATAACCCGATTCGTGTGTTTTACATTTGGGAAGGGGGCATCGCGATTCACGGTGCGCTCATCGGGGCTGTCATAACTGCCTATATTTTCGCGAAAAGACGGAAGATTTCGTTTTGGCGGCTTGCAGACGTTGCGGCTCCGAGTATTTTGCTAGGTCAGGCGATTGGTCGCTGGGGCAATTTCGTCAATCAAGAGGTATACGGGGGACCTGTGACGCGGGAGTTTTTAGAAGGACTGTTTTTGCCAGAATTCATTATTAATCAAATGTATATCGATGGTGTATACTACCATCCGACGTTCTTATACGAGTCGATTTGGAACTTGGTCGGTGTTGCCCTGCTTCTCTATTTGCGACGAGTTAACCTGCGAGAAGGAGAAATTTTCCTAAGCTATGTCATTTGGTACTCGATCGGGCGTTTTTACATCGAAGGGATCCGTCTCGATTATTTATTAATTGGCGATGTGTTACGGACGGCGCAAATTGTCTCGGTTCTGCTCATTGTTGGTGCGATTTTTATATGGGTATACCGGAGAATGAAGGGGCTCGCAACGACGCGCTATTTAGATGAGCCTGCCCACACAAATCAAGCAAAAAAAGGGCAAAAGCAAAAGGGAAAAAAGAAAAGGAAGTAACCCCACACTTGGAGAGGATGAATGTGATGGGTATGCTTAAACGAGGATTTCTCGTCGGTCTGCAAACAACGTGGTCACTTGGGAAAATTATTTTTCCAATCACGGTGATTGTTACGATTCTTGGCTACACGCCTGTGCTTGGTTGGATTGCACAGGCTTTAGCTCCAATGATGGGGTGGATTGGCTTGCCTGGGGAGGCGGCGATCCCTTTTGTGTTAGGGAATATTTTGAACCTGTATGCGGGGATTGGTGCGATTTTAACGCTGGAGCTTACTGTTAAGGAAGTGTTTATTTTAGCGGTGATGCTGTCCTTCTCCCATAACCTGTTTGTAGAATCAGCCGTGGCGGCGAAGGTCGGAATTCGCATGTCCGTCGTCCTTGCTGTGCGCTTAGGTCTCGCGTTTTTTTCCGCTTTCCTCATTCATCTGTTTTGGTCTGGTGGACAGGAAATTGCCCAATATGGCCTTGTACCAAGTGCAGGGCAGGAACAAGTGAGTGGCTGGGCTGCGATTGTATGGACAGGAG
>NZ_ANNK01000036.1 GCF_000334155.1 Halalkalibacterium ligniniphilum
TGCGGCTCCGAGTATTTTGCTAGGTCAGGCGATTGGTCGCTGGGGCAATTTCGTCAATCAAGAGGTATACGGGGGACCTGTGACGCGGGAGTTTTTAGAAGGACTGTTTTTGCCAGAATTCATTATTAATCAAATGTATATCGATGGTGTATACTACCATCCGACGTTCTTATACGAGTCGATTTGGAACTTGGTCGGTGTTGCCCTGCTTCTCTATTTGCGACGAGTTAACCTGCGAGAAGGAGAAATTTTCCTAAGCTATGTCATTTGGTACTCGATCGGGCGTTTTTACATCGAAGGGATCCGTCTCGATTATTTATTAATTGGCGATGTGTTACGGACGGCGCAAATTGTCTCGGTTCTGCTCATTGTTGGTGCGATTTTTATATGGGTATACCGGAGAATGAAGGGGCTCGCAACGACGCGCTATTTAGATGAGCCTGCCCACACAAATCAAGCAAAAAAAGGGCAAAAGCAAAAGGGAAAAAAGAAAAGGAAGTAACCCCACACTTGGAGAGGATGAATGTGATGGGTATGCTTAAACGAGGATTTCTCGTCGGTCTGCAAACAACGTGGTCACTTGGGAAAATTATTTTTCCAATCACGGTGATTGTTACGATTCTTGGCTACACGCCTGTGCTTGGTTGGATTGCACAGGCTTTAGCTCCAATGATGGGGTGGATTGGCTTGCCTGGGGAGGCGGCGATCCCTTTTGTGTTAGGGAATATTTTGAACCTGTATGCGGGGATTGGTGCGATTTTAACGCTGGAGCTTACTGTTAAGGAAGTGTTTATTTTAGCGGTGATGCTGTCCTTCTCCCATAACCTGTTTGTAGAATCAGCCGTGGCGGCGAAGGTCGGAATTCGCATGTCCGTCGTCCTTGCTGTGCGCTTAGGTCTCGCGTTTTTTTCCGCTTTCCTCATTCATCTGTTTTGGTCTGGTGGACAGGAAATTGCCCAATATGGCCTTGTACCAAGTGCAGGGCAGGAACAAGTGAGTGGCTGGGCTGCGATTGTATGGACAGGAGTGGAAAGTGCGACGATGGGGATTTTGCAGCTGGCTATGTTTGTTATTCCCATCATGATTTTTATTCAAATCATGAAAGAGCTCAACTGGCTGAAGATGTTTTCAAAATGGATGTCTCCGTTTACAAGGGTGCTAGGCATTCGTGAAAATACGTCAACGACACTAGCATCAGGTCTGATTTTTGGGCTTGCGTTCGGCGCAGGTGTCATGATTCAAGCAGCGAAGGAAGATGGCGTAAAGAAGAAGGATTTGTACTTAGTTTTTATTTTCCTTGTTGCCTGCCACGCGGTCGTGGAGGATACCCTCATCTTTATCCCCCTCGGAATTCCTGTATGGCCTTTATTAATCATTCGGGTGATGACAGCAGTCTTGCTGACGATCGCCGTTGCGTACATTTGGAATCGGCTTGAGAAAAATGAAGAAGTGGAGAGAAAGGAAGCGACCTATGAAAATTGATACGATTTTGTTTGATTTGGATGGAACGCTCATTAATACGAACGAGCTCATTATTGCTTCGTTTTTGCATACCTTTGAAACATATTATCCAGGTCAATATACAAGAGAAGATGCCATAGAGTGCATTGGACCGCCTCTTTTTGATAGCTTTCATCGCCTTGATCCTGAAAGGGTCGATGAGATGATTGCAACGTATCGAACTCATAATCATGCTCACCATGATGAGCTCGTTACAGAATATGAAGGGGTTTATGAGACAGTGAAGACGCTTCATGAACAAGGCTTTAAGCTTGCGATAGTGACAACGAAGATTAGGGCAACAGCGAAAAAAGGACTTAAGCTGATGGGGCTCGACCCGTTTTTTGATGTGATTGTTGCCCTTGATGATGTGGAAAAGGCGAAGCCAGACCCAGAGCCTCTTTTAAAAGCGATGGCGCAGCTCGGCTCGTCAAAAGAAACGACGCTCATGGTCGGCGATAGTCCTCATGACATTCTTGGTGGCAAAAATACAGGGGTGAAGACGGCAGTAGTGAGCTGGGCCATTAAAGGGATCGATGTGGTCCGTTCGTATGATCCGGACTATGTGCTTGAGACGATGGATGACTTACTTGACATTGTTGGAGTGAAAACAACGTGAGTCGAAAAACCGAGCGGTACCCTGTGGAAACAGCCAATTCCCTTTGGCACGTCTATAAGACCGTTCCCTTCTGGAAAGTGGTGAAGAATTTCATCGTGATTCAGATTGCCCGTTATACCCCGCTATTGAACGTGAAAAACTGGCTGTATCGGACGTTATTACGAATGAAGGTCGGTGAGGAAACGGCGGTTGCTTTAATGGTGATGATGGACATTATGTATCCTGAGCGAATTTCGATTGGACGGAATACGATCATTGGCTACAATACGACGATTTTGGCTCATGAATACTTGATTAAGGAATACCGCCTCGGAGATGTGAAGATCGGGAATGAAGTCATGATCGGGGCGAACACAACGATTTTGCCAGGTGTCACGATTGGTGATGGAGCCATCATATCGGCAGGAACGCTTGTCCATCGCGATGTCCCAGCTGGCGCCTTCGTCGGCGGTAACCCGATGCAAATCATTCGAGAAAAATAAGCTACGAACAAAAAAAGCACTGCCCCCTTTTTTGGGGGTCAGTGCTTTTTTGTTCGAAGCCGGAGAGCCCGAAGCCGGAGAGCCCGAAGC
>NZ_ANNK01000037.1 GCF_000334155.1 Halalkalibacterium ligniniphilum
CGAAGCCGGAGAGCCCGAAGCCGGAGAGCCCGAAGCCGGAGAGCCCGTAGCGAAAGTGCAACGATCCCTTTTGCAACGACCCCCACTTTTCTGAAAAATTCACATTTTATTAAAAATTTGTTGAATTTAAGTTGTAATATTGTATACTTGTAATACAACTTTTATTTAAGCGCTTTCATTAGATAGGGGGAAAAAGTGGGTATGAAAAAGCGATTATCGTTTTTGTTGTTCGTATGTGCAATGTTCATTCTAGCTTCTTGTAGTGACACAGAGTATCAATATTTTTCAATTGCAACCGCTTCCACTGGTGGGACCTATTATCCAATTGGAGTAGGAATGGGGAATCTTTGGACGGAACAATTAATCGATCAAGGAATCCGTGCGACGGGTCAGTCTTCGGCTGGGTCTGTTGAAAATATTGACTTATTGCTAAAGGGAGAAGCACAGCTTGCTATTTTGCAAGGGTTAATTGGCGATCAGGCTTTTAATGGAACGGGAATCTATGAAGGCCGCTCATATGAAGGCTTACGTTCGATCACCTTCCTTTGGCCAAATGTTGAACATTTTGTCTTGCAAAACAACCAGATTGAAACAGGAACGATTGCCGATATTGAGGGGAAAAGCTTTTCAGTGGGACCACAGGCAAGTGGAACCGAACAATCAACCTTGGCGATCATGAGAGGGATGGGCCTAACGACTGCTGATATTTCACCAGAGTATCTTGGCTATGATGATACGATTTCTGCCATGCGTGATGGTCGTCTAAACGGTGGTTCATTACCAGCGGGTGTTCCTGTTACAGCGATCACGGACATGTATGCAAGTGGTGTTCGCGCCGATGTTCTTGACGTAACGGATGAGCAGCTTGAATCGATTAATGAGCTTTCCAATGTGTTCTTTCGATACGAGATTCCTGCCGGGACATATCCACGAAAAGAGGAAGATATCTATACGATTGCTCAATCAAACTTTTTAGCAACAGATAAAGGCCTTGATGAGGATATCATCTACCTACTAACAAAAACGTTGTACGAAAACCTTGAATTTATGTATGAGGTACATAGTTCAGCTCGGGAAATGTCTTTAGAAACGGCATTAGATGGTGTGTCTGTACCGCTTCATCCAGGTGCTTACAGATACTATGAGGAGCAAGGTGTCGACATCCCAGATGAGTTACTGCCTCCTGAGCTTCAGGAGTAATCGCCTTAATTTTTAGTCGCCTTTAAAAAGGGAGGAGATCGAGATGAGTGTGAAGAAACAAAACGTTGACGCGGACCAGAACGTTGAAGAAGTTCAAGAGGTTGTCGGTACGGGTCGTGTGTTAAAAGGCAAACAACAAAAAGTTGTTGCGTTTACAGGGATACTATTATCTGGATTTGCCATTTACGTCAATAGCTTTATGAATATGCAAGAAATTTATCGGAACGTTCTTTTCCTAGCGTTACTCTTTGTATTGGCCTTTTTGCTTTATCCAGCAACAAAAAAGGGAGCGAAAGACCGTTTTACAACGGCAGATGTTGTCTTAACGATTGCTAGTATCGCAGGAACCGTTTACATTTTACTGTTCTACACAACGATTCATATTGAACGGATGTCACAAGCGGTTACAATGGACTATATCTTTGCAGCGCTCACCGTTCTCTTGCTTTTGGAGGCAGCTAGACGGACACTTGGTCTTTTTATTCCACTCTTAACAAGCTTTGCCATTGTTTATGCCGTGTTTGGACCATACTTTCCAGGAATGTTTGGACATGCAGGGTTTTCCTTTGAACGACTCTTGTACCGTGTGTACATGACGACAGAAGGGATTTTTGGACTCACCCTTTCAATTGCTTCTACTTACATCGTCATCTTCATTTTATTTGGTGCATTTTTAAGTGTCAGTGGGGCGTCAAAGCTCTTTAACGATTTGGCGATTGCTGTAGCAGGACAACGACGAGGCGGGCCTGCGCAAGTAGCTGTTCTCTCAAGTGCTCTTACAGGCTCCTTAAACGGAAGCGCGGTTGCCAACGTTGCCACAACAGGAGCGTTCACGATTCCTTTAATGAAGCAAATTGGCTTAAAGCCACGATATGCAGCAGCTGTTGAAGCAACAGCGTCCACAGGTGGTATGATGATGCCACCGATTATGGGGGCAGCGGCATTTATTATGGCTGGATTTTTAGGTGTTTCCTACTCAGTCATTGTGTTTGCTGCGATCATTCCGACGTTTCTTTATTTCGTAGCGCTTGTTTTAGCCATTGATTTAGAAGCAAAAAAGCAAGGCTTAAAGGGGATGAGTAAAGATTCGATTCCTCAGGTATGGCTAGTTCTTAAAGAACGTGGTATCTTACTATTACCGATCATGATTGTGATAACAACGTTGTTAATGGGATATACACCGTTATTTGCAGGGTTTTCGGGGATTATATCTGTCATTATTGCAAGCTGGCTCACAAAAGACAAAGAAACAAGAGTCACCATTTCAAAGATAGGGACAGCTTTTGTTGACGGGGCAAAAAGTACCATTCAAGTGGGGATTGCCTGTGCGTCAATCGGGATAATTATTGCGGTCGTAACCATGTCAGGGCTTGGTTCGGCAATTGCCTACAATGTCCTTTCAGCTGCAAATGGAATGCTTTGGATTGCGCTTCTACTTGTTATGGCAACATGTATTGTCTTAAGTATGGGGCTTCCGTCAACGGCACTTTATATTGTTGTTGCTGTTACAGCTGCTCCAGCGTTAGTTGAAGCAGGTGTGAACCCGATTGCTGCTCATTTCTTCGTGTTCTGGTTTGGGGCATTGTCGAACATTACTCCGCCTGTCGCGCTAGCATCTTATACAGCAGCAGGAATCGCAGGTGCCGATGCCATGAAAACGTCATGGACGTCAGTAAGGCTGGCATTACCTGGATTTATTATCCCATTCATGATTGCCTACAACCCAATTATGGTTATGCAACCTGAAAATGGTTCCATTAGTGTCATTGCGGTAATCGTAACGGTCATCACCTCCGTTTTAGGCGTGTTTGCATTGGCCGTTGCGCTAACAAACTACTTCTCTACGGATTTAGTAATTTTGGAGCGAATTTTGTTTTTTGTGAGTTCACTTCTTCTTGTTAGTCCAGGCATGTTAACTAATGGTCTCGGTCTTTCAATTATTGCAGTAACATTAACCTTGCACATCATTCGTGCAAAAAAGAAAGCGGGGACAGGACAAAATGTTTTGGCCTAGACGCATGATGTAAAAGAGTAGAGGCTGTATAAAAGACATTCATGTGTGGTTGTTCTTTTAAATGGCATAAAAAACATGTTTGAAAGGTCGTAGCAGCATCTAGAGAATACGGTGTGAGGGAGGGAAAGCTCGTTTCCTTTTCTGCATAAACCAGCATGAGCGGCTCGCGCTTCCTACACGGATGAAAACGAGTTTGTCAGGTAATGCTTTAGCAACCTTTAATGGAGGAGAGAGCGGAAGGGCTTTATTGTTTTATCAACTTGAACTGAAGCTTGCCCCTTTTCGCGGAAAAAAGGAGAGTGTTGACGATGCGTTCATCCATTGAGCGTAAGAAGGTGTCAAGCCAAGTCCTTGAACAGCTAAAAGAGATGATCAAAAGCGGTGAGCTTCCTGCTCATAGTAAGCTGCCATCGGAAATGGAGCTGGCGGAGCGTTTCGGTGTCAGCCGCTCCCCGATTCGTGAGGCCTTAAGCGTTCTCGCAGCAAGTGGCTTAATCGAATCGAAGCAAGGAGGCGGCAGCTGGGTAAAAGAGATCCAACTAACGAACCTGCTTGAGCAAGTGACATTGGACATGGTCGATATTGAACAAGTGTATGATTTGCTCGAGCTGCGTAGCATTATTGAAACAGAGGCAGCAGCATTAGCCGCATTTCGCTATCAAGAGCAAGATATCATTGAGTTAGAGCAAGCGTTGGCTGCATTTGCAAAAACGCTCGAGGATGAGGACGTTGTGGGGGATGAAGCGGATTACATGTTCCACCGTGTCATTATCAAAGCTTCCTACAATCCGTTTTTAGAACAGACGATGGCCAATGTGTCAGGTCTTCTGCAAAAAGCGCTAGCGTTCTCATTAAAAAAGAATCGCCTCCAACAAAAACGAGAAGAGGTTTATCACGAGCATTTGGCGATTTTTAACGCGATTCGCGATCGGGACGCGGAGGCTGCGAGAAAAGCGATGAATACTCACTTGCATAACGTTCGCCGCAAGCTTGGTGACAAGCGAGTTTTGCCGGATTAAATCGATTGGAGGATGAGAGGAGCTGTGCTTTTAGCAGTCCTCTTCCCTTTTGTTTTAGTGGACTGTCCACAGCCCAGGCGATTGTAAGGAGGAAGGAATGAAATTAAAGCCGATTCAAAAGCGTAAACGTGTGTATCAGGAAATTATTGAGCGAATCAAAACAGCGATAGAAAAAGGAGAGATTCACCCTGGTGATAAGCTTCCATCTGAACGGGCGCTATCAGAAGCCTTATCGGTTTCAAGAACGTCTGTGAAGGAAGCATTAACCGTTCTAGAGTCCTCAGGCGTTGTCCGCATCCGTCCAGGGGTAGGCGTATTTCTCGTTCAAGAAAGCTCCCAACGACTGCTGCTTAAGCTGGCCGATCTATTACAGGAAAAAGAAACAACCATCGTTGAATTAATCGAGCTCCGTCAAGCGATTGAAGGGGATGCGGCCTATTACGCAGCAAGCAGGATTACAGAAGAGCAGAAGGAGCATTTAAGGGCTGTCTTTGAAAAGCTTGTTGCCGTAGAAAAGCAAGGACAGATTGCTGTTGAAGAAGACTATCAATTTCATTTGGCAATCATTGAAGCGGCAAATAATCCATTAATGCGAGATGTCATGAATTTAATCTCGGACAACATGATTCGCGTCTTAACGAAAAATCGTGAAGCTTCGAGAAAAAATGAGCTTTTTATTGCCGATGTCGTGGCTGAGCACCGAAAAATCTATGAAGCGATTATCAATGGGAAGCCCGATGAAGCAAGAAAAGCCATGTGGCAGCATTTTCAAGGGGTGAAACAGCGTCATACGTAAAAGAGAGGAGTGAGTGATGTTGACGACCGATCGTTTTTTAGAGGAGATAAAAAAGAAAATCCAGGATCAAAAGCGGATTTTAACAAAGGAAGCGGACCGCTACAGCTATGCCTATGATGCGTCGTTCGGTTTCCACTTACCTGATTTGGTGATCCAGCCGACAGCCACAGAAGAAGTAGCGGCGGGG
>NZ_ANNK01000038.1 GCF_000334155.1 Halalkalibacterium ligniniphilum
AGCAAGCAGGATTACAGAAGAGCAGAAGGAGCATTTAAGGGCTGTCTTTGAAAAGCTTGTTGCCGTAGAAAAGCAAGGACAGATTGCTGTTGAAGAAGACTATCAATTTCATTTGGCAATCATTGAAGCGGCAAATAATCCATTAATGCGAGATGTCATGAATTTAATCTCGGACAACATGATTCGCGTCTTAACGAAAAATCGTGAAGCTTCGAGAAAAAATGAGCTTTTTATTGCCGATGTCGTGGCTGAGCACCGAAAAATCTATGAAGCGATTATCAATGGGAAGCCCGATGAAGCAAGAAAAGCCATGTGGCAGCATTTTCAAGGGGTGAAACAGCGTCATACGTAAAAGAGAGGAGTGAGTGATGTTGACGACCGATCGTTTTTTAGAGGAGATAAAAAAGAAAATCCAGGATCAAAAGCGGATTTTAACAAAGGAAGCGGACCGCTACAGCTATGCCTATGATGCGTCGTTCGGTTTCCACTTACCTGATTTGGTGATCCAGCCGCCAGCCACAGAAGAAGTAGCGGCGGTGATGAAGCTAGCCAACACCTATAAGGTGCCTGTCTATCCACGTGGGCAAGGGACAAGCTTAAGCGGTGGCCCTCTGCCAGTTAAGGGAGGAGTCGTCCTTGATTTGTCCCAATGGAACGACAAGCTAGAAATTGATAAAGATGACATGGTTGCCGTTGTGTCACCAGGTGTGCTCACGGCGAAAATTGATGAGGCGGCAACTGAATTTGGCTTCATGTATCCGCCTGACCCAAGCAGCTCGCACGTCTCGACAATTGGCGGCAATCTTGCTGAAAACGCAGGAGGACCACGGGGGTTAAAATATGGGGTAACGAAGGATTATGTCCTCGGCTTAGAAGTGGTAACGCCAGAGGGAGAGGTGATTCGAACAGGAGGACGAACGGTCAAAAACGTCACAGGCTATGATTTAACAAAGCTTGTCGTGGGCTCAGAAGGTACCCTTGGGATTATTACCGAAGCGACGTTGCGCCTCGTGCCAAAGCCGCCAGCCACCAAAACCTTAATGGCGCTTTTTGAAGAAATTGTCGACTCAGGGAGGGCGATTTCCAAGGTGTTAACGGCAGGAATCGTTCCTGCCAAAATGGAGCTGATGGATCAGCTGTCGATCCAAGCAGTAGAGGCTTATGAGCCACGGGGGTTACCAACAGACGTAGCTGCTATGCTGTTGATTGAGCTTGATGGACACCCGGCGTCTGTCGCTGAAGAAATTTTGAAGGTGAAGGATCTGTGCAGTGAAGTGGGAGCGAGGGATGTACGAGTCGCTGAAAACGAAAAAGAGGCAGCGGAATTTTGGAAGGCACGAAAGCTTGTTTCCCCAGCAATTGTCAGAGTGAAGCCGACAAAGATTTCCGAGGATGCCACCGTCCCTCGCAGTAAAATTCCTGACATGTTTCAACGGCTGAAAGAGATTCGAGAAAAGTATCAAATCGATCTCGTCGTTTTCGGTCATGCTGGGGATGGGAATTTGCATCCGAATATTATTGCTGATGCTCGTGACCATGAGGAGATGGAGCGGGTGGAAAAGGCCGTTGCTGAAATTTTTACAGCGGCAATTGAGCTTGGCGGCACCCTTTCAGGAGAGCACGGCATTGGAACGATGAAATCGCCGTTCATGGAGATGGAGCTAGGCAAAGCAGGCCTTGAGATGATGAAGCGAATCAAAGCGAGCTGGGACCCGAACAACATTCTGAATCCAGGGAAGATTTTCCCAGAGCCTGGACAAAGGCTGGTGCTGCGTCATGACTAAACCAGAACAAATGCTGGCCTACAAAGAAACGTTTGACTGTGTCCAGTGCGGCTACTGTCTCCCATCCTGCCCGACGTATTTGAGCATGGAAAAGGAGACCCATTCACCAAGGGGAAGAATCAATTTAGTGAAAATGGCGGCAGAAGGGAAGCTGCCATTGTCTGAGCTTGAAGAGCCGATTGATTTTTGTCTCGGCTGCCGTGCTTGTGAAACGGTCTGCCCGACGAATGTGCAATATGGAAAAATCCTTGATTCGGCGAAGGTGGCCCTAAGGGAAGAGAAGGAAACGAAGGCCGCCTGGTATCAGAAGCTGTTTAAAAAAGGATTGTTTGAAACGGTGCTGCCAAACGACAAGCTCTTAAACACACTAGGAGCAGGGCTCTTTATCTATCAAAAAAGCGGAGCTGAGAACATCGCAAGAAAAGCAAAGCTGACAAGGGTGCTACCTGATTCACTTGCCGCATTCGAGGCAGTCACTCCAAAGGTCGCCTCGCTAAGTGAAAGAAAGAAGCGCCTGGCCCATGTTAAGCCAGAAGGCAATGCGATGTATCATGTCGGCTTTTTTACAGGCTGTATTATGGATACGATGTTCTCGAAGATCAATGATCTGACGATTCAGCTCCTTCAACGCGCGGGATGTGAGGTAACGGTCATTCAGGAGCAAACCTGCTGTGGTGCTCTGCAAAATCATAGCGGCGAACGAGATGTGGCGAAACGCTTGGCGAAGCAAAACATTGAGGCGTTTGAACAGCATTCTTTTGATTATGTCGTCAACAGCATTGGTGGCTGTGGTGCAATGCTTGTTGAATATGGAGAGCTTTTAGAGGACGAACCGGAATGGAGGGAGCGGGCCCAGCGTTTTTCTGAAAAAAATGTGGATAGCAGTGTGATTCTCTCGCAGGTTGAGCTCCCGTTTACAAAAGAAATCAACAAAGTAACGACATATCAGCCGTCCTGCCATATGACCAATGTTCAAAAGCGAGTGGAAGAGCCGTTAAAGCTACTACAATCAATTCCGAGTATCACCTTCCTGCCGATGAAGGAGAGCGAGCTTTGCTGTGGGTCGGCAGGGATTTATAATCTCGTTCATTATGAGCAGTCAATGGAGATTCTTGATCTGAAGATGGAAAATGTAAAGACGGTTCAGCCTGAAGTGATTGTGACA
>NZ_ANNK01000039.1 GCF_000334155.1 Halalkalibacterium ligniniphilum
GAAAAGGAGACCCATTCACCAAGGGGAAGAATCAATTTAGTGAAAATGGCGGCAGAAGGGAAGCTGCCATTGTCTGAGCTTGAAGAGCCGATTGATTTTTGTCTCGGCTGCCGTGCTTGTGAAACGGTCTGCCCGACGAATGTGCAATATGGAAAAATCCTTGATTCGGCGAAGGTGGCCCTAAGGGAAGAGAAGGAAACGAAGGCCGCCTGGTATCAGAAGCTGTTTAAAAAAGGATTGTTTGAAACGGTGCTGCCAAACGACAAGCTCTTAAACACACTAGGAGCAGGGCTCTTTATCTATCAAAAAAGCGGAGCTGAGAACATCGCAAGAAAAGCAAAGCTGACAAGGGTGCTACCTGATTCACTTGCCGCATTCGAGGCAGTCACTCCAAAGGTCGCCTCGCTAAGTGAAAGAAAGAAGCGCCTGGCCCATGTTAAGCCAGAAGGCAATGCGATGTATCATGTCGGCTTTTTTACAGGCTGTATTATGGATACGATGTTCTCGAAGATCAATGATCTGACGATTCAGCTCCTTCAACGCGCGGGATGTGAGGTAACGGTCATTCAGGAGCAAACCTGCTGTGGTGCTCTGCAAAATCATAGCGGCGAACGAGATGTGGCGAAACGCTTGGCGAAGCAAAACATTGAGGCGTTTGAACAGCATTCTTTTGATTATGTCGTCAACAGCATTGGTGGCTGTGGTGCAATGCTTGTTGAATATGGAGAGCTTTTAGAGGACGAACCGGAATGGAGGGAGCGGGCCCAGCGTTTTTCTGAAAAAAATGTGGATAGCAGTGTGATTCTCTCGCAGGTTGAGCTCCCGTTTACAAAAGAAATCAACAAAGTAACGACATATCAGCCGTCCTGCCATATGACCAATGTTCAAAAGCGAGTGGAAGAGCCGTTAAAGCTACTACAATCAATTCCGAGTATCACCTTCCTGCCGATGAAGGAGAGCGAGCTTTGCTGTGGGTCGGCAGGGATTTATAATCTCGTTCATTATGAGCAGTCAATGGAGATTCTTGATCTGAAGATGGAAAATGTAAAGACGGTTCAGCCTGAAGTGATTGTGACAACGAACCCTGGATGTCATTTACAAATGAAGCTCGGTGTAGAGCGCAAGGGATTAACAGAAAAAGTAAAGGTGGTTCATTTAATTGAGCTGCTAGCAGAAGCATGTGATTTGTAGGGGAGGAAATGGAGATGTATGATTTTACAATTATCGGTGGCGGGATTGTCGGATTGGCTGTTGGACATGCCATTTATGAGCGCTACCCTAGGGCGAGTGTTTTAATTATCGAAAAAGAGCAGCAGGTGGCCGCTCACCAAACTGGTCATAATAGTGGCGTGATTCATTCAGGGATTTATTACAAGCCAGGTAGCTTCAAAGCGAAATTTGCAAAGGCCGGAAGTCAATCGATGACTGCTTTTTGTAAGGAGCATGACCTTGATGTAGACATTTGTGGAAAGGTGATTGTGGCAACGAAAGAGAAAGAGTTGCCACTGCTTGATAATCTCTATAAACGAGGGCTCGCGAATGGCCTGGATATTAGCATGCTGAACAAAGAGGAAGTACGGGAGGTGGAGCCTTATGTAAATGGCCTTGCTGCCATTTCTGTACCTGCTGCAGGGATTGTGAGCTATAAGCAAGTGGCAGAGAAGCTCGCCGAGTTAATCATTGAACGCGGTGGTGAGATTCAGCTTGCGACAACGGTAGAGGCGATAACTGAGAACAGCGAGGGTGCCGTTGTTGAAACGGACAAAGGAACGTTTCACACAAGCTACTTAATTAATTGTGCGGGCTTACATAGTGATCGGATTGCGAAGCTTGCAGGCTATCATGTTGACATGAAGATTGTTCCTTTCCGTGGGGAGTATTATAAGCTGCGCCCAGAAAAACGGTATCTTGTGAACAACTTAATCTATCCTGTCCCGAATCCTGATTTCCCGTTTCTTGGCGTTCATTTCACAAGGATGATTGACGGAGAGGTGGATGCAGGACCGAATGCGGTGTTGAGTTTTAAGCGGGAAGGCTATAAGAAAACCGATATTGATTTGAAAGATTTATCAGAGGTGCTTCGCTACAAAGGCTTTTGGCAATTAGCGAGTAAATATTTGAAGGAAGGGACGGAGGAAATGATTCGTTCGTTCAGCAAAAAGAAGTTTGTTGAAAACCTTCAGCAGTTAATTCCAGAAGTAAAGGAGGACGATCTAGTTCCAGGACCGAGCGGCGTTCGTGCCCAAGCCTTAACGGCAGACGGGAAGCTAGTTGATGATTTTCAATTAATTCGTGGACGAAACAGCCTCCACGTGTGCAATGCCCCGTCCCCTGCCGCCACCGCCTCTCTCGAAATCGGCAAAGCGATCGTAGAAAAAATTTAACCTATAGGGGGTCGTAGCACTTTTGCCCGGAGCAGTTGGGGTCAGGGCAAAAGTGCTACGACCCCCCATTTTGGTTGACGGGGGTTGGAGAGTTGTGTAAACTACAAGTATTACTTTATCTTGGTAGTACATTAGCGAACTAAAGTGAAGTTGTGAAGCTTAACATAACAAAACATGAAACCAGCTCTAAACCGCATCATAAAGCTAGCGCACAACATAAAACAAAGCAACAAACAATAATTCTTTTACGATAATGAACGATCAGCTATGCTAGAGATAGCTGATAAGGAGTTGAAATGATGTCAAAGCCATTTATGTTTGAGAAGCCATCTGGAATGAGGGACACCCTTCCCGATCTCTATCAAACGAAAAAAGCGATTCGCGAACAAATGGAAGAAGAAATTCGCCTTTGGGGCTATGAAGCGATTGAAACACCAACGCTTGAATATTACGACACAGTCGGTGTGGCCTCTGCCATATTAGATCAGCAGCTATTTAAGCTGTTAGACCAGCAAGGAAACACCCTTGTTCTTCGCCCTGATATGACGGCGCCGATTGCCCGTTTAGTCGCATCAAGCTTAAAGGACCGGGCCTATCCATTGCGCCTTGCTTATACGTCAAACGTCTACCGTGCCCAGCAAAATGAAGGCGGAAAGCCAGCCGAATTTGAGCAGCTTGGTGTCGAGCTTATTGGCGATGGCACATCCAGTGCCGACGGGGAAGTGATTGCCCTGATGGTCGCCGCCCTTAAACGAGCAGGACTTAAAACCTTTAAAGTTGCGATTGGACACGTTGGCTACGTGAATGCACTGCTCCTTGATGTGGTCGGTAACGAAGAGCGTGCCGAAGGTCTTCGCCGCTTTCTATATGAAAAGAACTATGTTGGCTACCGTGAGCATGTAAAAGGCTTAAATTTATCTTCCATTGATAAAAGCCGTCTCCTTAGCTTATTAAAATTACGAGGTGGACGACAAGCCATCGACGATGCGGCCTCACTGATTCAAACCGCGGAAGGTGAAGTGGTGCTGAATGAAATGACCAAGCTGTGGGACGTCCTTGAAAGCTACGGCGTCGCTGATTATGTGAAGCTTGATTTAAACCTTGTTCTTCATATGAGCTATTACACAGGTGTCGTTTTCGAAGGCTATGGAAATCGCCTCGGTGTGCCTCTCTGTAGTGGAGGACGCTACGATGATTTGCTGACAAAATTTGAGCGACCAGCCCAAGCGACAGGATTTGGTGTTCGCCTTGACCTACTGGCAGAAGCCATTGGGGAGAAGCCAATTGAGCAAAAACAAACGTGCATTATGTTCAGCAATGAACGTCGGGATGAAGCGGTGGCGCTTGCGTCGGAAAAACGGCGAGATGGGATCGCTGTTGTGTTGCAGGATATTTCTGGAGTGACCGATCTTGATTCCATGTCGGATCAGTATGGAGAGGTCATCTATTGCATTGGAAAAGCGGGAAAAGGAGGTGCGTCTGAATGAGCACAT
>NZ_ANNK01000040.1 GCF_000334155.1 Halalkalibacterium ligniniphilum
CGGGGGTTGGAGAGTTGTGTAAACTACAAGTATTACTTTATCTTGGTAGTACATTAGCGAACTAAAGTGAAGTTGTGAAGCTTAACATAACAAAACATGAAACCAGCTCTAAACCGCATCATAAAGCTAGCGCACAACATAAAACAAAGCAACAAACAATAATTCTTTTACGATAATGAACGATCAGCTATGCTAGAGATAGCTGATAAGGAGTTGAAATGATGTCAAAGCCATTTATGTTTGAGAAGCCATCTGGAATGAGGGACACCCTTCCCGATCTCTATCAAACGAAAAAAGCGATTCGCGAACAAATGGAAGAAGAAATTCGCCTTTGGGGCTATGAAGCGATTGAAACACCAACGCTTGAATATTACGACACAGTCGGTGTGGCCTCTGCCATATTAGATCAGCAGCTATTTAAGCTGTTAGACCAGCAAGGAAACACCCTTGTTCTTCGCCCTGATATGACGGCGCCGATTGCCCGTTTAGTCGCATCAAGCTTAAAGGACCGGGCCTATCCATTGCGCCTTGCTTATACGTCAAACGTCTACCGTGCCCAGCAAAATGAAGGCGGAAAGCCAGCCGAATTTGAGCAGCTTGGTGTCGAGCTTATTGGCGATGGCACATCCAGTGCCGACGGGGAAGTGATTGCCCTGATGGTCGCCGCCCTTAAACGAGCAGGACTTAAAACCTTTAAAGTTGCGATTGGACACGTTGGCTACGTGAATGCACTGCTCCTTGATGTGGTCGGTAACGAAGAGCGTGCCGAAGGTCTTCGCCGCTTTCTATATGAAAAGAACTATGTTGGCTACCGTGAGCATGTAAAAGGCTTAAATTTATCTTCCATTGATAAAAGCCGTCTCCTTAGCTTATTAAAATTACGAGGTGGACGACAAGCCATCGACGATGCGGCCTCACTGATTCAAACCGCGGAAGGTGAAGTGGTGCTGAATGAAATGACCAAGCTGTGGGACGTCCTTGAAAGCTACGGCGTCGCTGATTATGTGAAGCTTGATTTAAACCTTGTTCTTCATATGAGCTATTACACAGGTGTCGTTTTCGAAGGCTATGGAAATCGCCTCGGTGTGCCTCTCTGTAGTGGAGGACGCTACGATGATTTGCTGACAAAATTTGAGCGACCAGCCCAAGCGACAGGATTTGGTGTTCGCCTTGACCTACTGGCAGAAGCCATTGGGGAGAAGCCAATTGAGCAAAAACAAACGTGCATTATGTTCAGCAATGAACGTCGGGATGAAGCGGTGGCGCTTGCGTCGGAAAAACGGCGAGATGGGATCGCTGTTGTGTTGCAGGATATTTCTGGAGTGACCGATCTTGATTCCATGTCGGATCAGTATGGAGAGGTCATCTATTGCATTGGAAAAGCGGGAAAAGGAGGTGCGTCTGAATGAGCACATTAACGGTTGCCATGCCGAAGGGCCGAATTTTTGAAGAAGCCGTTGAGCTCCTGCGAAAGGCAGGCTACAATCTTCCAGCCGAATTTGATGATTCGCGAAAGCTGATAGTCGATGTTCCAGAAGAGGATATGCGCTTTATTTTAGCGAAGCCTATGGACGTACCGACCTACGTCGAGCATGGCGTTGCCGATGTAGGTGTTGCGGGAAAAGACGTGATGATCGAAGAGGAACGGGATGTGTACGAAGTTCTAGATTTAAAAATTAGCGAATGCTATTTAGCGGTTGCTGGCTTACCTGGCTATAAAAAAGGGGAGATCAACCCGAAGGTCGCTTCCAAATATCCGAACCTTGCAACCCGTTATTTTAAAGAGCAAGGGGAGCAAGTGGAGATCATCAAGTTGAATGGCTCGATTGAGCTCGCCCCGTTAATCGGCTTAGCCGATCGGATTGTGGATATTGTATCAACGGGTCGGACACTGGCAGAAAACGGACTTGTGGAGCTTGAGACGATTGTTCCAATTACGTCGCGGCTGATTGTCAACCCGGTGAGCTATCGCATGAAGGATGAGCGGATTGACCAAATGGTGGAACGCCTTTCTGCCGTGATCGAGGGGGAGCCTGTATGAAAATTTTAAGCGTTGATGCGAACGTAAGCATTAAAAGGGACCTTGATACAGGAACAGAGATGCAGCGTGATGCCGTGGATAACATCATTGCCCAAGTGAAGGAGCAAGGCGATAAAGCACTTTTTTCCTTAACGAAGCAGTTTGATGGGGCACAATTAACGGATCTCCGTGTGCAGGAATCTGAAATCAATGGGGCATATGAGCAAATTGATGAAACGGTACTTGAAGCGATTCGTGAAGCAATCGATAACATTCGTGACTTTCATCAACGGCAAAAGCGCCAGTCCTGGCTCACAACAAAAGAGGATGGGACGATTCTTGGACAAAAAATAACACCCCTTGATTCTGTCGGGGTCTACGTCCCTGGTGGAAAGGCAGCATATCCGTCCTCCATTATGATGAATGTCATTCCAGCACAAGTCGCCGGTGTGAAAAAGATCATCATGGTTTCACCACCACAAGCAGATGGAAGCCTTCCTGCCGGTGTTCTTGTTACGGCGAAGGAGCTTGGCGTCGAGACGGTGTTGAAGGTTGGTGGCGCCCAAGCGATCGCTGCCCTCGCTTATGGCACGGAAACCGTTCCTGCTGTCGACAAAATTACCGGTCCAGGGAATATTTTCGTTGCCCTTGCAAAGCGTGCCGTCTTCGGTCATGTGGACATTGACATGATTGCTGGACCAAGTGAGATTGTCGTCCTTGCTGATGAAAAAGCGAATCCTCGCTATATTGCGGCAGACTTACTCTCACAAGCTGAGCATGATGAGCTTGCCTCTGCTGTGCTCGTTACACCCTCTCGCCCGCTTGCAGAGCAAGTTGCCCGCGAAGTGGAGAAGCAGCTTGCAACGCTGCCGCGAAAAGAGATTGCAGGCGCATCGATTCGCGATTATGGCGTCATTTATGTTGCTGATTCAATCGATCAGGCCATTAATGTCGTCAATGAGCTCGCCCCAGAGCATCTTGAAATTTTAACCGAGGAGCCAATGACGTACATCGGTCGGATCCGCCATGCAGGTGCGATTTTTGTTGGACCTTATAGCTCCGAGCCTGTTGGTGACTATTTCGCTGGGCCAAATCACGTGTTGCCGACGAATGGAACGGCACGTTTTTCAAGCCCGCTAAATGTGGATGACTTTACGAAAAAATCTAGCATCATTTCTTATAGCAAGCAGGCCCTTCTTGAAAATGGAACAAAAATTACAGCCCTCGCTAGACTCGAAGGATTAGAGGCGCATGCGCGAGCGATTGACGTACGATTGGAGGATGAAAAATGACAGAACGGAAAGCAAGCATTGAACGGAACACGGGTGAAACGCAAATCAAGCTCGAATTTGCCATCGATGGTGAAGGGAAAGCAAACCTAAAAACAGGCGTCCCTTTTATGACTCATATGCTTGATTTGTTTACAAAGCACGGTCATTTTGATTTAACAATTGACGCAGCTGGTGATATAGAGGTTGATGATCACCACACAACGGAAGATATAGGTATTTGTCTTGGGATTGCATTAAAGGATGCCCTTGGTGATAAAAAAGGGATTCGCCGCTATGGAAATGCCTTTGTGCCAATGGATGAAACCCTTGCTCAGGTCGTTGTCGATTTAAGCAATCGTCCACACTTGGAATTCCGCGCAGAGCTGCCAAGCCAAAAGGTCGGGACCTTTGATACAGAGCTCGTTCATGAATTTTTATGGAAGCTAGCAATTGAAGCACGGATGAACTTGCATGTCATTGTTCACTATGGTCACAATACGCACCACATCATTGAGGCCATTTTCAAGGCGCTCGCCCGTGCTCTTGATGAAGCAACAGGGATCGACGAGCGGGTGAAAGGCATCCCTTCCACGAAAGGAATGTTGTAGCATGATTGGGATCATCGATTATGGAATGGGAAATCTTCATAGCGTCAGCAAAGCTCTTGAGCGACTAGACTTTGACTATTTCATCTCTGAAAAGGTTGAGGAGCTTAAGAAAGCGGACGGCTTGATTTTACCAGGCGTTGGCTCCTTTCGTGATGCAATGACGATTTTAAATGAAAAGGGCTTAACAGCCTTTATGAAAGGCTGGGCGGAGGAAGGGAAGCCGCTGTTAGGCATTTGTCTTGGCATGCAGCTGCTGTTTGAAGAGAGTGAGGAGAACGGGCAAACAGAGGGTCTTGCGTTGCTTCAAGGTCATGTGAAACGGTTCTCAGGCGTTGCAGAGGATGGGACGAGCTACAAGGTTCCTCATATGGGCTGGAACCGCTTGGCATTTTTGCAAAGCGATCACCCGCTTTTGCAAGGGGTCGAGGAAGGCCATGTTTACTTTGTTCATTCATACGTGGTGAAAACAGAAGCAACCGATGTTCTCCTTGCCACAAGCTCTTACTATGAAACCGTTCCTGCTGTCGTTGGTAAAAGCAACGTACTAGGAACGCAATTTCACCCAGAAAAAAGCAGTGATGTAGGGATGAGTATTTTGCGGAATTATGGTGCGATTGTGGAAAAAGGGGTGAAGGCGCGTGGCTAATTTCATTATTTATCCAGCGATTGATATGCGTGATGGGAAATGTGTCCGTCTCGTTCAAGGGGACTATGACCAGGAAACGGTCTACGGAGATTCTCCATTTCATATGGCGAAGACGTTCGCAGAGCAAGGCGCTGAATGGATTCATATGGTTGACCTTGACGGGGCGAAGGCGAAGGAACGGGTGAACCATGAGCATGTCATTCGTGTTGCTAAAGAGCTTGATGTTTTCGTCCAGGTTGGCGGAGGTATTCGTACAGCTGAGGACATTGCCTACTACTTAGAGCGTGGTGTGGATCGTGTTATTCTTGGAAGTGTGGCGGTAAACGACCCGGATTTTACAAAAGAGATGCTTGCAAAATATGGTGGCGAAAAAATTGCGATTGGCTTAGATGCCCGTGATGGCTATGTGGCAACGGAAGGCTGGCTTGAAACTTCCTCGGTGAAGGCTGAAACGTTAGGGCGAGAGCTCGCAAGCCATGGGGCTGAAGTGTTCATTTTTACAGACATTTCCCGTGATGGCATGCTGACAGGTCCAAATACGGAAGCGATCGCAAGTCTTGCAGAAGCAACAGGGAAGCAGGTCATTGCATCTGGTGGAGTGAGTTCTCTAGCGGATCTTTCTGAGTTGCGCCAAGAACAACAAAAAGGGGTTGCTGGTGCAATTGTCGGCAAGGCACTCTACACGAATCAATTTACGCTCAAAGACGCATTGGAGGGGAAATAGATGCTGACAAAACGGATCATTCCTTGCCTTGATGTAAAAGAGGGGCGTGTCGTCAAGGGCGTCCAGTTTGTGGATTTGCGTGATGCAGGTGACCCTGTTGAGCTTGCTGCTTTTTATGATCAGCAAGGCGCCGATGAGCTCGTCTTTCTTGACATTTCGGCTTCCCATGAAGGACGGGAGACGATGATCGATGTCGTGGAAAAGGTGGCAGGAACACTGGCGATTCCTTTTACAGTTGGCGGCGGGATCAATTCCCTAGAAGACATGAAGCGTGTGCTCCGAGCTGGCGCAGATAAAGTGTCGTTAAATACAGCAGCAGTCCTCCGGCCGGAGCTGATTACGGAGGGGGCTGATTACTTCGGTTCTCAGTGCATGGTCGTCGCCATTGATGCAAAGTATGATGAAACGCTCGGCTCATGGCGCATTTATACCCATGGCGGTCGTAAGCCGACAGAATGGGAAGTGCGTGAATGGGCACAGGAAGCGGTGCGTCGTGGTGCTGGGGAGATTTTACTGACGAGCATGGATCAGGATGGAGCGAAGACAGGCTTTGATGTGGCGTTAACAAAAGCAGTGAGCGAGGCAGTACCGGTACCAGTCATTGCCTCTGGAGGTGCTGGAGCCAAGGAGGATTTTGCGGAAGTGTTTAAGGAAGCAAGAGCGGATGCGGCTCTTGCGGCTTCAATCTTTCATTATAAAGAAACGTCCGTCGAAGAAGTGAAGACGTACTTAAAAGAAGAGGGGGTCGAGATTCGATGAACCTTGACACACTTAAATTTGATGATAAAGGGCTGATTGCAGCGGTCGTTCAGGATGCAGGAAGCAAAGAGGTTTTGACGGTTGCCTACATGAACGAGGAGTCATTGAAAAAGTCGATTGAGACGAAAGAGACGTGGTTCTATAGCCGTTCCCGTCAGGAGCTTTGGCATAAGGGAGAAACATCAGGTAACACCCAAAAAATCGTCGACATTCGCTTTGACTGTGATGCTGATGCCCTTGTCGTTCTTGTTGAGCCGGCAGGACCTGCTTGTCATACGGGAAGCTACAGCTGCTTTTCTGAATCGCTTTTCGGTGAGAAGGCTGTCACGAAAAAAGACCGTTTTGCAATTATAAACCTTCTTGAACAGACGATTGCAGAGCGTGAGGCAGAGCGACCAGAGGGTGCGTATACGACGTATTTATTTGAAAAAGGTGTCGATAAAATTTTAAAAAAGGTTGGCGAAGAAGCAGGTGAAGTGATCATCGCGGCGAAAAACCGCGATCATGAAGAGCTGAAATGGGAAGTTGCCGACTTACTCTACCATGTGCTGGTACTCCTTCGTGAACAGAAGCTTCCCCTTGATGAGGTGCTGAAGGTTTTAGAGGAACGCCATAAATAATCAAGTGGGTCTGACCGTTTCCTCGGTCGACCCTTTTTTTCATACGTTAGGTAAGGATAAATGACGGACGGAAACAAAGGCTTTCACTATGGAGGACTTGGCGAAAAGCCAAGCTTTTCTAACCTTTCAGGGAGTTGAGAGCTTGTCACCTTTGAAATGGACACAGGTTCCTTTATATGTGAAAAAAGATACGTTTGTATGGTAAAAGAGGACGGAGGAGCCGCTATTTGCAGAAAATATAAATGATTAATGGGAGTGTTGACGAAATAAGCGCACCTGAGTACGTATGGGTTAAAATCAAGAGCGCTTTCACGCAAATAGAGGATGACATGTCTGTTAAAAAAGCAAATTTCAAGTGGGAAGAGCGAGTCGCTTATGCAGATTTGATTGAAGAGGAGCAAAGCTGTATTAGTGAAATGAAGAACCTCCTTTCGTTAGTGGAGGGTCTTGTGAATTTTCTCCCATTCTAAGTAATAAATAAGCGATTCATGCACGTTTTTTGCAAAGGCTGCTCTTTCTTTTTTTGGCTTGATGCAACTTTTTGTAGAAAAGTGTCTGACAACATGAGCAATGAATGTAGTATAATGGGAAGTAATGTTGGAAAGTTGGAGGGAATACAGACTTCATGGATGTAACCTATGAGCCGAAAAAGCAAAACATTATCCCGTTTTTTCAAAGTGGAGACTATTTTTTTCATCGGGGTGTCATTGCCTACAGAAAAAATCACTTGCAACGGGCAGTGAAGTTGCTTGAGAGAGCGGTTAAATTAACGGAACAAGAGCCTGTTTTTCATATACAGCTTGCGGCCGTCTTAGCGGAGATGGGCCAATACGAGCGTTCAAATGAAATTCTCGAAGCGGTGCTTGAGGAGCTTGATAAAGAACAAAGCGAATGCTATTTTTTTATGGCCAATAATTATGCCTACTTGGGGCTTTTTGAAAAAGCAGAGCGTGCTGCACAAACGTATCTTTCCCTTTGTCCTGATGGGGATTTCGCCAATGATACGAATGATTTGCTTGAGCTATTAACATTTGAAAAGGAAGAGGAAGACGAAGAATGGGAGCTGTCTGAACCGGAATCCGATCAGTATCTTTTACAGCACGAAAAAGCACGGCATTTACTTAAAGAAGGATTTGTGGAAGACGCAATTCCGGTTTTGCAAGCGATCATTGAAGAGCACCCCACCTGCTGGGCGGCTCATAATCGTTTGGCAGAAGCGCTGTTTCGATTAGGGGACGAGTCTGCTTTTGACGTCTGTGAATCGATTTTAGAAAACGACCGGGGAAACCTTTTTGCCTTATGTAATTTAGCTGTTTTCTTTACGAAGATGGATCGCTTCGCTGAAGCACGTCCATTTATTGAAGCGATTCGTAGCGTTCATCCCCTTGATTTAGAGCACCGCTTAAAGCTTGCGCAAGTGCTTTGTACCGTAGGTGAATACGAGGAAGCTTATGAGCGGCTGCGTGATCTAGAAAAAACGAGCATTGGACAAAACAGAGAACGCTTAACATGCTTTGGGGTTTCGGCGTATCATTTAGATAAGGAAGCAAAAGCGCTTCAAAATTGGAAGAAGGCAGCAAAGCTTGGAAGTCGGCGTGCTGCTGATTTATATGCCCTAAGCATGGTTGATGTGCTGCGTAAGCATGAGGTCACTTATGACCTGTGGGAAGATGAAGCAGATTATTAGACATTGGGAAGAATATTTTTTACGATAATTAGTGAACTTAATGAAATAGTGGTTAGTATAGATTGGGTAAATGAAAGGTAAGAGGAGTGAAAACCATGAGCGATGAAAAAGTTTATGATGTGATCATTGCAGGAGCCGGTCCTGCAGGAATGACTGCAGCGGTTTACACGTCTCGTGCTAATTTGAGCACGGTGATGATCGAGCGCGGTGTTCCAGGCGGGCAAATGGCGAATACAGAGGATGTGGAGAACTATCCAGGGTTTGATCATATATTAGGCCCTGAGCTGTCTACGAAAATGTTCGAGCATGCAAAGAAATTTGGTGCGGAATATGCGTATGGCGATATTAAAGAAATTGTAGATGAAGGGGAATACAAGCTCGTAAAAGCAGGAAATAAAGAATACAAGGCACGAGCTGTCATTGTCGCAACAGGTGCTGAGTATAAAAAACTTGGTATCCCTGGTGAAAAAGAATTGAGTGGCCGCGGTGTATCCTACTGTGCCGTTTGTGACGGAGCCTTCTTTAAAGAAAGAGAGCTTGTTGTCGTTGGCGGCGGTGACTCAGCCGTTGAAGAAGCGGTATATTTAACTCGTTTTGCATCAAAGGTAACGATCATTCACCGCCGTGACAAGCTTCGTGCTCAAAAAATCCTTCAGCAGCGTGCCTTTGACAATGAAAAGGTGGAGTTTATCTGGAATCATGTCGTAAAAGAAATCAATGGAACAGACGGCAAGGTTTCAAGCGTCACGATTGAAAGCACAGAAACAGGTGAACAAAAGGAATTCAAAACAGATGGCGTGTTCATTTACATTGGGATGCTCCCATTAAATGAAAGTGTGAAAAACCTTGGTATTACAAATGAAGAGGGCTATATTGTGACAAATGAAGAAATGGAAACGAAAGTGCCAGGCATTTTTGCAGCTGGAGACATTCGTGAAAAAAGCCTTCGCCAAATTGTAACGGCAACAGGGGATGGAAGCTTAGCGGCACAAAATGTTCAGCATTATCTTGAAAGCTTAGGGGAAAAAGTAAAGGGCTAAGGGTAAATATAGGAAAAACGTAATTCCCTTTTAACGAATTTGTAACACGTATGAAACAAAAGAAGCGTATGATAAAGATAAGTAATTGACCCCCTTTTTTATATAATTTGCACGGACTTCATGTCCGTGCCCTTTTTTTTGTGCGCCCAGCATGGGTGCAATCTATAGGGTGAGAGTCCCGAGCCGTGAAGGCAGAAGTAACATTAGCTTAACGCAAGGGTGTCCATGGTGACGTGGAATCTGAAGGAAGCGAGCGGCGAATCTCCGGTCCGAGGAACACGAACTTCATACGAGGCTAGGTATCATTGGGTGAGTTTGCACAACAAAACAAAGCCCTTTCTGCCGAAGATGATACAGAGTAAATGAAGCGGATAGATGGAGGGAAAGATTGCACTCTTACCTGGGGAGGTCTGACTGATAAGCCAAGCACTCTTGGTAACCTATTTAGTGATAAATAGTTGAACAGTCAGAAGTTTGCAGAAGCCATCGTACCATGCATTCTAGCGTGCATGGGAAGGGCTGAATCATAGAAGGAGAATTGGCACTTTGCGTACGCAACGTTTGATGAAGCAGAAACAGACAATCCTTCCTAATTGGAGGAAGCGGTGAATCCACGGGGGACATTAGAAGGGCGGAAAACGGTTGCCGCACAAGAAGAATGACTCATTCACGTAAAGAACTGGAGAAAAGGAGAATCCCTTTCGTTCGTTATGCAGATGACTGTAATATTTTTGCACGCTCGAAAAGAGCCTGAGAACGTATGATGCAGAATATCACAACGTTTATCGAAACGAAACTTAAACTAAAAGTGAACCGGGAAAAAAGTGCAGTAGACAGACCATGGCGAAGAAAGTTCTTAGGCTTCACCTTCACCTTCACCTTCCATCCTGACCCCAAAATCAGAATCTCCAAACAGAGTATTCAACGACTAAAACAACGAATACGTGAGTTAACTTCAAGAAGGAAGTCCATAAGTATGAAGGACAGGTTGGAGAAGTTAAACAGGTACTTAGTTGGATGGTTAGAATATTATCAATTCAAGTCCTCTCTTCCTTTCACATCTTAGTCACATCTTTGCTTTCAGCCCTGCTTTTCCTCACTGAAGTATTTGTGACACTGGGAAAATGAATGTATAATAAAGGTGGATAATAACGTGAGGTGAAATCGGTGCAAAGAGTAACCAATTGCATTTTAATTGATGGTAAACAAGTGTTGCTTCTTCAAAAGCCGAGCCGCGGTTGGTGGGTTGCTCCAGGTGGAAAAATGGAGCCAGGAGAATCGATTAAAGAAGCCGTAACAAGAGAATATCGAGAAGAGACTGGCATTCATTTGAAAAATCCGCAGCTTCAAGGCGTGTTCTCAATGGTGATAATCGATCAAGGGAAAATCATCGACGATTGGATGATGTTCACCTTTAAAGCTTCCACCTATGAGGGAGAACGCTTAGCTTTTTCTCCTGAAGGGACTTTAGCATGGAAAAATCGAAACGACATACACTCGTTGCCGATGGCAGAAGGAGATCATTTAATTTTTAAGCATATCCTTTCTTCAGACGACCTCATCTATGGAACGTTTCACTACACACCTGATTTTCAGCTTGTTTCCTACAGACTGGATCCGAATTCATAAGAACCTAAGAGATAATACAAAAAGTTGGAAAAGGTGATAGATATGACGAATGCACGTGAGGAAATTCAAATTGTCATCATCACAGGGATGTCTGGTGCTGGGAAAACCGTGGCCGTTCAAAGCTTCGAGGATTTGGGGTATTTCTGCGTCGATAACCTCCCTCCTGCATTAATTCCAAAATTTATTGATTTAATTGAGGGATCAGGCGGGAAAATGAACAAGGTCGCCCTTGTGATTGATTTGCGGGGCAGGACGTTTTTTGACCATTTATTTGAAGCGATTGACGCGATTAGTCAGTCCCCTAACCTTCATTTAAAAACACAAATTCTGTTTTTAGATGCAAAGGATGCGAAGCTTGTGCAACGCTATAAAGAGACGCGTCGTTCTCATCCACTTGCGAAAAACGGTTTGCCTCTTGATGGGATTAAAGCCGAGCGCAAAATGCTTGAGGACCTAAAAGGTCGCGCACAGCAAATTATTGATACAACCGATTTAAAGCCCCTCCAGTTACGGGAACGGATCATTCAGCGCTTTTCATCAGGTGAGCGACATCCGTTTACGGTCAATATGATGTCCTTCGGCTTTAAGTATGGGATCCCCATTGATGCGGATTTAGTGTTTGACGTTCGCTTTCTTCCAAATCCTCATTATATTGATCACATGCGCCCAAAAACAGGTCTTGATGAAGAGGTATCATCATACGTCTTAAAATGGACGGAAACACAACAGTTTATCCAAAAGCTAACCGAGCTGCTTGCATTTATGCTTCCTCAATACAAGCGTGAAGGAAAGAGCCAAGTGGTGATTGGGATTGGCTGCACAGGTGGAAAGCACCGTTCTGTTACCTTAGCAGAGCATTTTGGCAAAGTGTTTGCAGATGAATTTGATATGCATGTCAGCCATCGTGACATTGAGAAAGGAAAGGAAAAAACGACGTGAAAAAAAAGAAAATCGTCGTGATTGGCGGAGGAACAGGCCTTTCCGTACTCCTGAGGGGCCTAAAAACTTTTCCTGTTTCCATTACAGCCATTGTGACTGTGGCTGATGATGGAGGGAGCTCAGGAAGGTTGCGTAAGGAGCTTGATATTCCACCTCCTGGGGATGTGCGAAATGTGTTGGTCGCTCTATCTGAAGTAGAGCCTCTTGTGGAACAGCTTTTTCAGCATCGGTTTCAAAATGGGAACGGACTGTCCGGGCACTCATTAGGAAACTTATTATTAGCTGGAATGACCTCGATCACAGGGGACTTTGCCCGGGGGATTACAGAAATGAGCAAAGTTTTGAATGTTCGCGGCAACGTGTTGCCTGCAGCGAACCGAAGCATTGTTCTTCACGCAGAGATGGAAGATGGCACCATCGTTAGTGGAGAATCAAAAATACCGTTAGCAGGAAAGAAAATTAAGCAAGTCTTTTTAACACCTAAGGATGTAGAACCCTTACCAGAAGCGTTAATGGCAATCAAAGAGGCAGATCTGATCGTAATTGGTCCTGGCAGTTTATATACGAGCGTGCTACCGAATCTCCTTGTTCCTGGAATCGTGGACGTCATTAAGGCTTCGGCAGCGCGGAAAGTATATATTTGCAATGTGATGACGCAAAAAGGTGAAACGGATGGGTATACAGCTGCAGACCATCTTGAAGCTTTGCTGGAGCATTGCGGCCCAGGGCTTGTGGATGACGTGCTCGTTCATGGACTGGCGATTCCTGAAAGCGTAAGCAAACGCTATGCAATGGAGGATGCAGAACCAGTTATCGTTGATAGAGAGCGCCTTCAGTCATATAATGTAAGCATTATTAGCGACCATTTTGTCCTTGAAAAGCAGGGTGTTCTCCGTCATAATGCGATTAAGGTTTCAGAGGCGCTATTAGGAACAACAAAATGAAGGAAGGCGATTGTTTCAAGGTTGAAGCCGCCTTCTTAGCACCATTTTAAGTAAGATGGGATTGTAAGAGCTGAATAACGATGTCGTGTAGCAAAAACGGTGGAATTTGCTTAAGGTGAATGGAGGCAAGTTCCGATTTTCAACAGGCGAAGCTACACGGGACTGGGAGTAAAGGGGTGAAGCACATGTCTTTCGCAGCCACAACCAAAAAAGAACTGACACAACTAGAGAGCAAGCCATGCTGTGCGAAGGCAGAGTTGGCAGCACTGATTCGAATGAATGGCTCCTTGTCATTTAGCAATCAACAGCTAGGCCTCGACGTTACAACCGAAAATGCGGCGATTGCCAGAAGAATTTATACATTAATTAAAAAAATCTATCCTGTTATGTACGTGGAGCTGCTTGTCCGTAAAAAAATGCGCTTGAAAAAAAACAATGTGTATATAGTAAAAATTACGCAAGAGGCAAAAATGCTTCTTGAAGAATTGGGGATTATCGGAGAAGGCTTTACGCTTCATCAAAGGATTTCAAAGGAGTATCTCAGCTCTTCTTGTTGTCGACGGGCATACTTACGAGGGGCGTTTCTTGCAGGGGGGTCGGTGAATCACCCTGAAACCTCATCGTATCATTTAGAGATTTTCTCTCTTTATGAAGAGCATAATAATTCTCTTTGTGAATTAATGAACGCGTTTGGTTTAAATGCAAAAACATTGGAACGTAAGAAGGGGTTCATTACGTATATAAAAGAAAGCGAAAAAATTACGGAGTTTTTAAATATTATAGGTGCCCATCAAGCCTTGCTTTACTTTGAAGATGTGCGCATTATGAAAGATATGCGAAACTCCGTCAATCGGCTCGTGAATTGTGAGACGGCAAACTTAAATAAAACTGTTGGCGCTGCCCTTCGTCAAGTTGAAAACATTCGCTTTATTGATCGGGAAATCGGTCTTGAGTCACTACCGACAAAGCTAAGAGAAATTGCCGAGCTTCGTCTTAAGCATCAAGATGTAACCTTGAAGGAGCTCGGTGAAATGGTTCAAAGCGGGGCTGTAAGTAAATCAGGAGTCAACCACCGCTTACGAAAGCTGGATGAGCTTGCTGAAAAAATTCGTTCAGGAGCACCTATTGAATGAGGGAAATCATAAAGGAGCAAACGAATAGAACAGAAGTAGACAGGAGGAGATTGAAATGGTTGAAAAACAAATCGAAGTCAAATTAAAAACGGGATTGCAGGCACGACCAGCTGCTTTATTTGTCCAAGAAGCAAATCGGTATGCGTCGGAGGTTTTTATCGAAAAGGATGGGAAGAAAGTCAACGCAAAAAGCATTATGGGCTTAATGAGCTTGGCGATTAGTAGTGGAAGCGTCATCACCCTGATTACAGACGGGAGAGATGAAGAAGAAGCGATGGCTGCCCTTATCCAATTTATTGAAAAGCAATAAGTGAACCCTTCTGGTGAAAATCCAGAAGGTTTTTTTACACTTTTTGAATGGATACAGTTGCTCCTTTGAAAACATAAATCGCTTTCTAATGCGTATTTCATAAGCGCACAATTGCAACAGGCTACAGAATTTGTCGAACGAGCGTTAAAGAATCAGGTGCTTCAAATGTGTAAGATTGATGGAAAAGAATGAAAAAAGCTGCCGAGATTGCTCTCTCAGCAGCCATTGAACGGTCATTTTTTCGATGGCTCAATGATTTGGTCAATTAAGCCGTACTCTTTCGCTTTTTCAGCAGTCATAAAGTTGTCACGGTCTGTATCCTTTGCAATCACTTCTAGTGGTTGACCTGTACGCTCAGCAAGAATTTTGTTAAGTGTCTCACGCATTTCAAGAATACGTCTTGCATGAATTTCAATATCACTTGCTTGCCCGCGTGTTCCACCAAGAGGTTGGTGAATCATGACTTCACTGTTTGGCAAAGCAAGACGCTTTCCTTTTGCACCAGCTGCAAGGAGGAAAGCACCCATTGAAGCGGCCATCCCGATACAAATGGTTGAAACCTGTGGTTTAATAAACTGCATTGTGTCATAAATCGCCATCCCAGCAGTAATGGAGCCTCCAGGGCTATTAATGTAAAGGGAGATGTCCTTTTCAGGGTCTTCTGCTTGTAAGAAAAGCAATTGAGCAACTATGGAGTTTGCTACGTTGTCATCAATCGCACTACCTAACATAATGATTCGGTCTTTTAGAAGACGTGAATAAATATCATAAGCACGCTCTCCACGATTGGTCTGTTCAATGACTGTAGGAATTAAATTCATCTGTATGTGCCTCCTTTTTAATTACGCGGGGCATGACCACCGCTTCTTTCTTATACGTTGGAAACCTGTTCCTATGTACATCATACCCAATTGGTCAAAGAAGGTCAAATACTTTCCCCCTCTTAATTCTAACATATTCCGCTTTGCCTAAAGAAATCCCTGCTTTAAAGGATAACCGTTTTGATAAAATCTAAACGTGAGAAGAGAAGGAGATGGATGTTTTCGATATAGAAACCTCCATGAGCGGGATCGCTCTTCCAAAACGGATGAAAACGAGTTTATGTGCACCCATTCAATGAAAGTGGTGTGAGCGACACGCTGCCTGCTTTATCATTCCGTAAGCTAAGTCCCCTTTTCCGCAGAAAAAAATAAGAATTGACAGTAGTGAAACAGCCTTATCCTTATGTATAATAGATAGAGACATAGAAAGCGTTTTCGAAAATGTCAATGATTTGTTATGTAAGATATTATTACAGATATATTTATTATAGAAAGCGCTTACAATAATTTGGACAGCGTAAAAAACAAGGTTTTGTGCTATGATGAAAACAGCAAGGGGGATGAATCATGAATTTCGGTTTATATCAACAACAGACAACAAGCCTCGTGATGACAAAGGAACTTCGTCAAGCCATTTCCCTATTGCAATATTCAACGATCGAATTAACGGCCTTTATCCAAGAGCAAGCACTTGAAAATCCGCTGATTGAGCTTAAGGAGCCCTCCTCATCTACTTTGGCTGAGCATGTAAAAGAAATGAGAGAAGATGTGGATGAAGGTGGAATGATTCAAGATAAAAATGACAGTTCTCCTTTTGACTACTTGCGGATTGAACGCTTGGCGCTTAGTGATTACCTCATCCAGCAAGTACGGTATTTACCGTTATCTAAAGAGGAGTTAAGCTGGCTTTATTATTTTATTTATAGCATTAGGGATGACGGGTATCTGTCTCGCAGCTTGGAGGATTTGCAGAACGATTTGGAGATTTCGACGGAAGAAGCAGAAGCGACGCTCTCTCGCTTACAAAGCTTAGAGCCAGCTGGTGTAGGAGCCCGCTCCTTACAAGAGTGTTTGCTGCTTCAGCTCCAACGAAAAAAGGAAAGAGATCCGTTAGCAGAAACGATTGTGGCACACTATATGGATTTGTTGGCTGAAAAGAGGTGGAAGCAGCTTTCAAAGGAACTTCAAGTCTCTCTTTCTGATATACAGTCTGCCTATGACCGGATTCAACAGCTTGATCCAAGACCAGGAACCCACATTGGAGGCGAACCGACAAGCTACTTAATTCCAGATGTAACGATTGAGTGGGTCGAAGGGGAATTGGCGATCCTTCTCCATGACGATTACTTGCCAAAAATCTCCTTAAACCGTCAATATCAATCGTTATTGCTTGATTCGGGCAACCAAGAAGCCTCACAATATGTAAAGCAAAAATATCAACAAATACAGTGGCTTATGAAAAGCATTCAGCAACGGCAACAAACCCTTTTGAAGGTAGCGGAGGCGATCCTTGCTCATCAGCGCGACTTTTTTACGAGCAAAGATGGGATGTTGAAGCCCCTTACCTTGCGGGAGATTGCTGAAGAGATTGGCATGCACGAATCAACCGTTAGCCGGGCGACGACTAATAAGTACGCCCAAACACCGCGAGGGCTTTTTGAGCTAAAATCCTTCTTTTCCTCGTCGATACAAAATGGGTTCGGTGAGTTGACGTCAAGTGATTCAGTCAAGCACTATATCAAAGAGGTCATTGCTAGTGAAGAGAAACAAAAGCCCCTTTCGGATCAAAAAATTGTTTCATGGCTGAAAGAGGAAAAAGGGATTACGGTGTCTAGACGTGTAATTGCAAAATATCGTGATGAACTAGGAATCCCGTCCTCAAACAAGCGGAAACGTTATGAATAATGGAGGGTCAAATGAAGTATGGTAGAGGTAACGTTTTATACAAAAGAGCAGTGCCCTTTATGTGAGAAAGGGTTTACTCTTTTAAAAGCACTTCAGCGAGAGTTGTCTTTTTCAATCAATGTCATTGATATTTATCAGGAGGACGCTTTAGTCGAAAAGTACGGAATGATGATCCCTGTTGTCGCTATTGATAATGAAGAGATTGATTTCGGCATTTTATCGGAAGAAAAGATAAGAAAGCGATTACTTAAAAAAATCGGATAATTATCGCTTGTGTACCGATCATTTCCTTGTTAAAATAAAAAATGAAGATGAGGAAGTGATCTTTTTTTTACCCTTATTGGGACATTAAATGTCTTACCGGGACGTTTTGTGACCCTATATTAAACCGTCGTTTCCAGCAAAGGAGAAGGTCGGATGCGTAAATTGTTAAAGATTCAACAAAAGCTTTTACCAGACTTGCTCGAGGTTTTGGCAAAACGCTATCGGATTTTGCAGTATATTCGTTTGATGCAACCGATTGGCCGACGAAGCTTATCATCTAGCTTAAACATCTCCGAACGGGTTTTACGCAGTGAAGTCACTTTTTTAAAGGAGCAAGGACTTGTCCATATTGCCTCTGCTGGCATGTATGTGACAGACGAGGGTGAAACACTGTTTGAAGAGCTTGAACTGGTGATGAAGGAGCTGCTTGGTCTACAAGAATTGGAAGCGAAGCTTGAGCAACAGCTCGGGGTCAAAGAAGTTCTGATTGTCCCAGGGAATAGTGATGAATTTTCTTGGGTGAAAAAAGAGCTTGGCCGTGCTTGTATCGCCAAAATGAAAGAGGCTCTGAAACCTCGTGATGTTGTGGCGGTGATGGGAGGTACCACCCTCGCTGCTGTCGCTGAAATGATGATGCCTGATTCTCGGATGGCCAATGTTACCTTCGTACCTGCCCGTGGAGGACTTGGGGAGAAAGTGGAAAACCAGGCGAATACAATTAGCGCCACAATGGCTGGTAAAGCAGGAGCACAATATAAGCTTTTACATGTGCCAGACCAATTGAGCGAAGAAGCGTATGCCTCTCTCATTGCTGAGCCAGGTGTCAGAACCATCCTTGAAAGCATTAAATCTGCTTGCATGGTTATTCATGGGATTGGAGAAGCTAGTACTATGGCATTGCGTAGAGGATCAGACCGTGATTTTCTGGAAAAGATTGAACGAGAGAATGCTGTAGCCGAAGCATTTGGTTATTACTTCGACAAAACCGGTCATGTTATTCATAAACAGAGAACCATTGGCTTGCAGCTAGATGAGCTGGGAGAAGAAAAATTGGTGATTTCGGTTGCCGGGGGCGCTTCAAAAGCCGAAGCGATATCCGCGTATATGAAGTACCGGCCGAGTGATGTATTAATTACCGATGAAGGGGCGGCGAAGCGTCTTTTAGCTTTACATGATGCAAAGTAATGTTACACAGTCACTTGGCACTTATTGTCAGGTTTCTAAAATAAAATTTTTACCTTATTCCAAGGAGGAATTCTTCAATGGCTACAAAAGTTGGTATTAATGGTTTTGGACGTATTGGACGTAATGTTTTCCGTGCGGCACTAAAGAACCCAAATGTTGAGATTGTTGCAATCAATGATTTAACAGATGCAAATATGCTTGCACATTTGCTTAAATACGATACGGTTCACGGAAGACTTGACGCTGAGGTTTCTGTGAATGGAGACAATCTAGTTGTAAATGGTCACGAAATTATTGTCAAGGCTGAGCGCGACCCGGCACAGCTTGGTTGGGGAGATCTTGGAGTTGAAGTTGTTGTTGAATCAACAGGACGCTTCACTGCTCGCGCGGATGCTGCTAAACACCTTGAAGCAGGAGCGAAGAAAGTCATTATCTCAGCTCCAGCATCTGATGAGGATATTACAATTGTTATGGGTGTTAACGAAGATAAATACGATGCAGCAAGTCACCATGTGTTATCAAATGCTTCTTGTACGACAAACTGTCTTGCACCATTTGCAAAAGTATTAAACGATAAGTTTGGTATCCGTCGTGGAATGATGACAACTGTTCACTCATACACAAACGACCAACAAATTCTTGACTTACCGCATAAGGACTACCGTCGTTCTCGTGCAGCTGCTGAGAACATTATTCCAACAACAACAGGTGCTGCAAAAGCCGTTTCTCTTGTTCTTCCTGAATTAAAAGGAAAGCTAAACGGTGGGGCGATGCGTGTGCCAACACCAAACGTATCCCTTGTTGACCTTGTAGCAGAGCTTGATAAAGACGTAACGGTTGAAGATGTCAATGCGGCATTGAAGGAAGCGGCAGAAGGGGATCTTAAAGGTATTCTTGCATACAGCGATGAGCCGCTTGTATCTGGTGACTACAATGGAAACCCTGCGTCTTCTACAATCGATGCACTTTCAACAATGGTCATGGAAGGCAACATGGTAAAAGTAATTTCTTGGTACGATAACGAGTCTGGTTACTCACACCGTGTTGTAGACTTAGTTGAATATATTGCTAAGCAAGGACTATAATCTAAGATAGTGATGGTAATGGAAGAGGAGGAAGAGGATATGATTCTGACTCCTCTTTCCATTGTCTAGCTTTCGGCAGGCAATCTAGCGATGACTTGCTTGCAAGAGACAATCTGCTTTTAGATTATGACCGAATATTAGGGGGTATATCATGAACAAAAAAACCGTTCGTGACCTTGCTTTGCAAGGGAAAAAAGTGTTCTGTCGTGTAGACTTTAATGTTCCAATGAGCGAAGGAAAAGTAAGCGATGATACGCGGATTCGAGCAGCTCTTCCAACGATTCAATATCTTGTTGAACAAGGGGCTCGAGTGATTCTTGCCAGCCATCTAGGACGTCCTAAGGGAAAGGCGGTTGAAGAACTCCGTTTGAACCCAGTAGCCAAGCGCCTAAGTGAACTGCTTGGCAAGGCGGTGGCAAAGGTTGATGAAGCTCATGGTCCAGTTGCAGAAGAGGCTGTAGCTAAGCTTCAAAATGGTGACGTGCTCTTACTTGAAAACGTACGTTTTTATCAAGGAGAAGAAAAAAATGACCCCGAATTAGCCAAAGCTTTTGCAGCACTTGCAGATGTGTACGTAAATGATGCGTTTGGTGCAGCGCACCGTGCTCATGCGTCAACAGAGGGAATTGCCCATCACTTACCAGCCGTTGCTGGATTCCTGATGGAAAAAGAGCTTGATGTGTTAGGAAAAGCATTATCCAACCCTGAACGTCCATTTACAGCAATTATCGGTGGCGCGAAAGTCAAAGACAAAATCGGCGTGATTGAGAACCTCCTTGATAAAGTGGATAACCTAATTATCGGTGGCGGTCTTGCCTACACGTTTGTAAAAGCGTTAGGTCACGAAATCGGTAAATCTCTTTTAGAGGAAGATAAAATTGAGTTAGCGAAATCCTTCATAGAGAAATCGAAGGAAAAAGGCGTCAATTTTTATATGCCTCAAGATGTGATTGTGTCGGACGATTTTTCTGAAGATGCAAATACTCAAGTTGTGGATATTGATTCCATCCCTGCTGATTGGGAGGCACTAGACATTGGGCCGAAAACTCGTGATACATATCGCAGCGTCATTCTGGATTCGAAGCTTGTGATTTGGAATGGACCAATGGGTGTTTTCGAACTAAACAAATTTGCTGAAGGAACAAAAGCTGTTGGGCAAGCACTTGCAGATGCAAAGGACACGTATTCAGTCATCGGCGGTGGAGATTCTGCGGCCGCAGTTGAAAAGTTTGGCCTTGCCGATCAAATGAGCCATATTTCAACAGGTGGCGGTGCATCCCTTGAATTTATGGAAGGAAAAGCCCTTCCAGGCATTGTCGCCCTAAACGACAAGTAAGCCAGAAAAGCGAAATCGCTTGTTTGGTGATAGATAGTAATAGGTGAGGTGAAAGGATTATGCGAAAACCGATTATTGCGGGAAACTGGAAGATGAACAAAACACTTGGGGAAGCGAAGATGTTTGTTCAAGAGGTGAAAGGACAAGTACCAGCAAATGACGAGGTTGATGCGGTTGTTTGCGCTCCAGCACTTTTTCTAGAAAGCCTTGTGAACGAAGCAAAAGGGACGGATTTAAAAATCGGGGCCCAAAATGTTCACTTTGAAGAAAGTGGCGCATTCACAGGTGAAATTAGCCCTGTAGCCCTTCAAGATATGAACGTTTCTTACGTCATTATTGGTCATTCTGAGCGTCGTGAAATGTTTGCAGAGACAGATGAAACAGTCAATAAAAAAGTTCATGCTGCATTCGCTCACAGCCTTGTTCCGATCATGTGTTGTGGGGAAACACTTGAACAGCGTGAAGAAAATCGTACAACCCTTGTTGTGAAAGAACAAGTAGAAAAAGGCTTGGACGGCTTAACCGAAGAGCAAGTGAAAAAGACGGTCATTGCCTACGAGCCGATTTGGGCAATTGGAACAGGAAAATCCTCTTCTTCAGCTGATGCGAACGAAGTATGCTCATACATCCGTAAAGTAGTTGCAGAGAAATTTTCACAAGAAGCTGCTGATGCCGTTCGCATTCAATACGGCGGTAGTGTAAAGCCAGAAAACATCGCTGAGTACATGGCGCAATCTGATATTGATGGTGCGTTAGTCGGTGGTGCAAGTCTTGACCCAGCTTCCTTTGTGCAGCTTTTGGAGGCAGGCAAATGAGTAAAAAGCCGGTAGCGTTAATTATCCTTGATGGATTTGCTATGCGCGATGAGGTGAAAGGAAATGCCGTAGCCCAAGCGAAAAAGCCTAATTTTGATCGGTACTGGAATCAATTCCCCCATGCCCTTTTACAGGCAGATGGTGAAGCGGTAGGCTTACCTGAAGGTCAAATGGGGAATTCAGAGGTCGGCCATTTAAACATTGGGGCAGGGCGGATTGTTTACCAGAGCTTAACCCGTGTCAGTCTTTCCATTCGTGAAGGGGACTTTTTTCAAAATCAGACGTTCCTAGATGCGATGAAGCATGTGAAGGAGAAAGGCAGCAGTCTTCACCTTTATGGGTTACTTTCTGATGGCGGGATTCACAGCCATATTGAGCATCTATTTGCTTTGCTGGAGCTTGCAAAACGTGAAAAGCTTGAACGTGTCTATGTGCATGGCTTCTTAGATGGACGTGATGTAGGTCCAACCTCTGCGGAAGTGTACATTCGCTCATTAGAAGAAAAGTTGAAAGAGTTAGGCATAGGCGAATTGGCGACCTTACATGGTCGTTACTATGCGATGGACCGAGATCGGCGGTGGGAGCGTCTCGAAAAATCATATCGTGCAATGGTATACGGTGAAGGCCCTGCGTACACGAATGCCATCGATGTGTTAGTCGATAGCTATAACAACGGCATTCATGATGAGTTTGTGATTCCATCTGTTTTAACAAAAGAGGATGGTACGCCTGTTGCCACCATTAAGGATGACGATGCCATCATTTTCTTCAACTTCCGTCCTGACCGTGCGATTCAAATGTCACAGGTTTTCACAAATGAGGATTTCCGGGGCTTTGATCGAGGAGAAAAATTACCAAAACGTCTGCATTATGTGTGCTTAACTCACTTTAGTGAAACGGTTAATGGGTATGTCGCCTTTAAGCCAACCAATCTTGATAACACTTTAGGCGAAGCTTTGTCTCAGCAAGGGTTTAAACAGCTTCGTATTGCAGAAACGGAAAAATATCCTCACGTTACGTTCTTTTTCAGTGGCGGACGGGAAGAGCCGTTTCCAGGTGAAGAACGCATTTTAATTGATTCACCAAAAGTGGCTACCTATGATTTAAAGCCAGAAATGAGTGCTTATGAGGTAACGGATGCCCTTTTAAAGGAAATTGAGGCGGATAAGCACGATGCAATTATTTTAAACTTTGCAAACCCAGATATGGTCGGTCATTCGGGCATGCTAGAGCCAACCATTAAAGCGGTAGAAGCGGTGGATGAATGTTTAGGAAAAGTCGTTGATGCGATTCTTGCAAAGGGTGGTGCTGCGATTATTACGGCAGACCATGGCAATGCAGATGAAGTGATTACATTGGATGGCCAGCCAATGACAGCACATACGACGAATCGAGTTCCTGTCATTGTAACCGAAGAGGGTGTCGCATTACGTGAGGATGGAATTCTCGCTGACTTAGCACCAACGGTCCTATCGATTCTTGGTGGTGACCAGCCAAAAGAAATGACAGGAAAATCACTGTTAAAATAAGTTAAAGTTTTGTGACAGGGAAGGGATTGCCCCTTTCATGGTGGAATTAACATAGGTTTGATTTAACTAAAAGGAGATGACGAATCATGACAATTATATCTGATGTTTATGCTCGTGAAGTATTAGACTCACGTGGTAATCCTACAGTTGAAGTGGAAGTATACCTTGAGTCCGGTTCAATGGGTCGTGCCCTTGTGCCAAGTGGTGCATCCACTGGTGAATATGAGGCGGTTGAGCTTCGTGACGGTGGAGAGCGCTATATGGGCAAAGGTGTCCTTAAAGCGGTTGAAAACGTAAATGAAATCATTGCGCCAGAGCTTATTGGCTTTGATGCCCTTGATCAAATCGGGATTGACCAATTAATGATCGAGCTTGATGGAACAGACAACAAAAGCAAGCTTGGTGCAAATGCGATCCTTGGTGTATCAATGGCAGTTGCTCGTGCGGCTGCTGACGCTTTGGATCTTCCACTTTACGTGTACCTTGGAGGATTCAATGCAAAACAGCTACCAGTTCCAATGATGAACATCATCAATGGTGGCGAGCATGCGGATAACAACGTCGACATTCAAGAATTTATGATTATGCCTGTTGGTGCAGAAAACTTCCGTGAAGCACTACGTATGGGCACGGAAATTTTCCATAATCTAAAAGCGGTTCTTAAATCAAAGGGCTATAACACAGCTGTTGGGGATGAAGGTGGTTTCGCACCAAATCTTTCTTCAAACGAAGAAGCACTTCAAACGATCATCGAAGCGATCGAAAAAGCTGGTTATAAGCCAGGTGAACAAGTGAAGCTTGCGATGGATGTTGCGTCTTCTGAGCTCTACAACAAAGAGGATGGAAAATATCATCTTGCTGGTGAAGGAAAGGTTCTTTCTTCTGAAGAAATGGTTGCTTTCTATGAAGAGCTCGTTTCAAAATATCCAATCATCTCAATTGAAGATGGCCTTGATGAAAACGATTGGGAAGGTCATAAGCTGTTAACGGATCGTCTTGGTGATAAGGTTCAGCTTGTTGGTGATGACTTGTTTGTTACAAACACAGCGAAGCTTTCAGAGGGGATTGAGAAGGGTGTTGGAAACTCTATCCTTATCAAAGTAAATCAAATTGGTACACTGACAGAAACGTTTGATGCGATTGAAATGGCGAAGCGCGCGGGCTATACAGCGGTTATCTCTCACCGTTCGGGTGAAACAGAAGATAGCACGATTGCTGACATCGCTGTTGCAACAAACGCTGGTCAAATTAAGACAGGTGCACCATCTCGTACAGACCGTGTAGCGAAATACAACCAGCTTCTTCGCATCGAGGATGAATTGGCAAATATGGCTCAATACGGCGGTACAAAGGCGTTTTATAACCTAAAATAGTTGAGTTATGGGTCTGATTTCCTTAAAGGGGATCAGCCCTTTTTTCACTAATCTGAAAGTATAAAAATCATGATAGCTTTCTGAACGAGTAAAAAAAAAGCGATGTTTTGTTTGTCTTTCAGGGAGTTGAGAGCTTGTCACGTTTGAAGCGGACACAGATTCCTTTATTTGTGAAAAAGGATACGTTTGTAGGGTAGAAATGGACTGAAGAGCTGCCACTTGCAGAAAATATGGACAATTGACAGGAGCGTTTACTAAAATAAGCGCTCTTAAAACAAGAGAGTTATCCTTAGGTGGTGGTGGGCAATCTCAAGTGGGGTAATTGGACGTAGTAAAAACTCCCGCCGAATGGAAATTAGATGCTCTTTAGTACAGTCACCAGTGGCTTGAGAGGGCTTCAATGCTTCCTGTGTTTTTGATTACAGTTTCCAATGTTCGTCACTGCTGATGGACGCCTAGCGCTTTGACGCCTGCATGTAGAGCCTCTGGATAACGAAAATCAATTGCGGCTTTTCCCTCTTTATGTTACATTTATAGAAGCGCAACTTGTGCTTGTGGAGGTGTTGGTAGGTGCAAACAGTAGCATTTGTGTTGCTTATTATCGTTTCAATTGCGTTAATCGCTGTAGTATTGCTACAGTCAGGGCGTAGTGCTGGTTTATCTGGTGCTATCTCTGGTGGAGCTGAGCAATTGATCGGAAAGCAAAAAGCACGTGGAATTGATGCCGTGCTTAGCCGTATGACGGTTATTTTAGCCGTATTGTTTTTCTTATTAACGATTTTGGTCGCATACTTTTTGTAAGAACACAAGCAGTGGGTGTACGCCTGCTGCTTTCTTTTCATTTTATAAAGGTTTTTTGTGGTTGAAAAGGGGACGGAGCTTACAGAGAGAGCAAGGAAGCAGACGCTCGCACCACCTTCATTAAGTAGTGGATCGCATTCTTTAGGAACAAGCTTCTACCTGAGTAGGATTTGAGACCATTTAAACAGAACATAGCAAGAAAGGAAGATGAAAATGAAACTGGTAGCGCCTAAACCATTTACCTTTGAAGGAGGAAAGCGTGCCGTGCTCCTTTTGCACGGTTTTACTGGAACGACCGCAGATGTCCGGATGCTCGGACGTTTTCTTCAAAAGCGAGGGTATACATGCCATGCTCCCCTTTATAAAGGACACGGGGTGCCACCAGAAGAGCTCGTGAAAACAGGGCCTGAAGATTGGTGGAAGGATGTTCAAAAGGGCTATCAACTTTTAAAGGATGAAGGCTATGACGAGATTGCTGTATGCGGTTTATCCCTTGGAGGCGTTTTTTCTTTAAAAATTGGTTATACTTTACCAATAAAGGGTATCGTGCCTATGTGTGCACCGATGCGACCAAAAACGGAAGATGCGATTTATAAAGGAGTTCTTGCTTACGCAAAGGAATATAAGCGAAGAGAGCAAAAAAGTGAAGAACAAATCCAAGTAGAAATGGAGCGTTTCCAAGAGTCGCCGATGGGAACGCTCAAAGGATTACAACAATTGATCGCTGACGTGCGAGAGCATCTTGACCATATTTATTCTCCTGTTTTCGTTGTACAAGCACGTCATGATGAAATGATCGATATTGAAAGTGCGAATATCATTCACGATAACGTGGAAACCGATGATAAAAGCCTAAAATGGTACGAAGAGTCGACCCATGTTATTACATTAGACAAAGAGAAAGAACAGCTGCATGAAGATGTGTTTCGCTTTTTAGAAGGGCTCGATTGGTCCGAATAAAAGCAGCAGGAAGATACGGCGGAAGATAAAGCTGTTCACACGAAAGGAGTTATTTAAATGAACGATGTCAAAACCGAGCAACTATTAAAATTCTTTCGAGAGGAAGCTGAGAAGCCGCTATCTGTTTCTGATTTAGAGGAAGCCTTTAAGATAAAAGATTCGGAAGAGTTTAAAGAGCTTGTTGTCCATTTAAATCGAATGGAAGAGCAAGGATTAATTGTGCAAACACGAAGCAACCGATACGGGGTTCCAGAAAAAATGAACCTGATACGAGGGAAGGTGCAAGGCCACGCGAAAGGTTTTGCTTTTGTCATTCCAGAGGTAGAAGGGGAACGGGACGTCTATGTTACCCAAGCGGACCTAGAAGGGGCGATGAACGGGGACAAGGTCCTTGTACGCTTACATCAGCATTCGTCTGGGGACCGTCCTGAAGGAAAAGTGATTCGAATTTTGGAGCGGGGCGTCACGGACGTGGTTGGCACCTATGTTGACCATAAGCAGTATGGAATGGTAGTTGCGGATGATAAACGAATTCCAAATGATATTTTAATTACAAGCCCAGGGGAGCAAGGACTTGTTGATGGACACAAGGTCATTGTCCATATTACGAAATACCCTGAAGGACGAATGAGTGCGGAAGGTGAAGTAACGCAAATACTTGGTCATAAAAATGACCCAGGGATGGACATTATCTCAATTATTCACAAGCATGGTATTCCCCAGTCATTCCCTGACGAAGTCATGGATCAAGCAAATCAGGTTCCAGATAGCATCGATCCAAGTGAGCTTGAAAACCGCCGTGACCTCCGTAACGAAACGATTGTGACGATTGACGGAGCGGACGCAAAGGATTTAGATGATGCGGTGCATGTGTCGAAGCTTGAGAATGGGAACTACAAGCTCGGTGTCCATATTGCCGATGTGAGCTATTATGTGGAGCAAGGCTCTCCAATTGACCGTGAAGCGGCTGAGCGTGGGACAAGTGTATACCTTGTTGACCGGGTGATCCCAATGATTCCTCACCGTCTTTCGAACGGTATTTGTAGCTTGAATCCTCAAGTAGACCGTCTCACCTTGTCTTGTGAAATGGAGATTAATGGAGCAGGTCAAGTTGTTCAGCATGAGATTTTTCAAAGTGTGATTCGGACGACAGAAAGAATGACCTATCGCGATGTGAACAAAATTCTCGTTGATAAAGATGAAGAAGTAAGCAAGCGCTATGAATCCCTTGTTCCATTTTTTGAGGAGATGGCAGGGCTTGCTGAGATTCTTCGTAAAAAGCGCTTTGAGCGTGGAGCAATTGACTTTGATTTTAAGGAAGCGAAAGTGCTTGTTAATGAGGAAGGAACCGCAACAGATATCGTTTTACGTGAACGTTCCGTTGCAGAAAAATTAATTGAAGAATTTATGCTTGCGGCAAATGAAACGATTGCGGAGCATTTTCATTGGTTAAAGCTTCCATTTATTTATCGGATTCATGAGGACCCAGATGCAGAAAAATTGAACAAGTTCCTTGAATTCATTACAAACTTCGGCTATGTAGTCCGGGGCAATGCCAACACGGTTCATCCACGGGCGTTGCAGCAGCTTCTTGATGAAGTGCGTGGTGAGCCAGAAGAGATGGTGATTAGTACTGTCATGCTTCGATCCATGAAGCAGGCAAAATATGACACGAACAGTGTTGGGCACTTTGGTCTTTCGACTGACTTTTACACCCACTTTACGTCACCGATTCGCCGGTACCCAGACTTAATTGTTCATCGTTTAATCCGAGAATATCTGATTAAAGGGAACATCGGCGAGGATGCTCAAGAGTATTGGCGCGAAAACCTCCCTGAGATTGCCCAGCATTCCTCAGAAATGGAACGACGTGCAGTAGAAGCAGAACGGGATACGGAAAGTGTGAAAAAAGCTCAATACATGGAAGATAAGATCGGGGAAACCTTCACAGGGATTATTAGTGGGGTGACGAGCTTTGGTCTTTTCGTAGAGCTGGAAAATACAATTGAAGGGCTTGTCCATGTCAGTTATTTGACCGATGATTATTACCACTATGATGAGCGTCAATATGCAATGATTGGTGAACGAAGTGGAAATGTGTTCCGAATTGGCGATGAAATTGAGGTCCGGGTGATTAGTGTAAATGTGGACGAAGCGTCCATTGACTTTGAAGTAGTAGGCATGAAGCCACGGAAGCAAAGAGATTCGAGAAGCCGTCCAAAAGTAATTGAAGGTGGAAAGCGTAAAAAGCGTGATGGTCGATCGCAAAATGGGCAAAAAGCAAGCGGTATTAAGCTTGGTGAAGGTGGAAAGCAAGGAAAAGGCAGTAAAAAGAAGAAAAGGCCCTTTTATGAAAATGCACCAAGTGTAAAGCGTAAAAAAGGCAGAAAGAAAAAGAAGTAACGATCAGGAGCACCTGAAAAGTGGGTGCTCCGTCTTTGGATTGATTGACGCTTTCCTTGCTTTTTTGCTAAGATTTAAAGGCAGGAACAATCATGAGCGGTGCTTCCCTACTTGGATGAAAAAGTCCCTCAGGTAACTCTGAGCAACATTTAATGAAGGTGGTGTGAGCAAAAGTGCTTCGTGTTGTCATCAACATGAACTGGAGCTCCGTTCCCTTTTCCAATAGAAAAAAGCTAGAGGTGTGGCGAATGGCTGAAACAGAAGGTAAAGTGATTGCCCAAAACAAAAAGGCAAGACATGATTATTTTATTGAGGAAACCTTTGAGGCTGGCATGGTTCTTCAAGGAACAGAGATAAAGTCAATTCGCGCCGGACGTATGAACTTGAAAGATTCCTTTGCCCGTGTGAAAAATGGTGAAGTCTATTTGCACAATGCACATATTAGTGAATACGAGCAAGGCAATCGTTACAACCACGATCCTGTGCGGGCGAGAAAATTGCTTCTGCACAAAAAGCAAATTAACCAGCTCATCGGTCAGACACAGCAAAAGGGCTACTCAATCGTTCCATTAAAGGTCTATATTAAAAATGGTTTTGCTAAAATATTAATTGGCCTTGCCAAAGGGAAAAAGAACTTTGATAAGCGTGAAACGCTAAGACAAAAAGACGCAAAGCGAGAAGTGGAACGGGCTCTTAAAGACCGTTTAAAAGGATAAACTCACCAGTTGCATAACAGTGTAAGTATGTTATAATAAGAAGTCCTGAGGATATCACTCTGGACTTTTCATTCAAAAAAAGTGAAGTCAATCGCCGCCGTTGAGCGAGGCGCTTTTACTTTTTAATCATATGGGGACGTTTTGGATTCGACAGGAATAGGTCGTGCTTGCGTGGCGAGTCGAGGGGGTCGGCCTCGTTAAAACGCCAAAGCCAATAACTGGCAAAACTAACAATAACTTCGCAGTAGCTGCCTAATAGCACTCTGCGGTTCCACCCTCCATCGCCCATGTGGTAGGGACTGGGACTCACTCTAAGTGGGCTACGCCTCTCACCCCCCGTCTGAGGGTGAAGGAAGAGAACAATCAGACTAGCCTCACGGAAGCCTGTCGCTGGGCTGAAGTGACGGCGAAATGCTAATACAGTGACTACACTCGTAGAAGCGTAAGTGTCGTTATTTCTGGACGTGGGTTCGATTCCCACCGTCTCCACCAAAATACTTACCGTGAACCGCATGACTTAAACCATATTGCTGCCGAAATGGCAAGGATATGCTTTAACGTTATTGATTTTAACTAGTGATTTGTAGAAAGAACTCTTATTATTATTGCTGTAGCAATGAAATAATTAAAAAAGATCATGTTTAACTTTGCGACTCTAAGTTAAACATGATCTTTTTTACTGTTGTTGTAATGAACAGGACTTTTTCTTTGCACAAAACAATGCTGTTATTAGATATTACTTTAGCTCCATTTACTGGCGATATTTCATTTACAATCAGTTTACAAACCATCGTTTTAACTATATTTTTTCTCTAATGGGATTATCGGGGTTTAAAGTAATTAAACGATTTGAATTAGTTGATTTATTTAAGGCAGAAAAAGTGTTTGAAGAGCGTTGGGAAGGTTCTGTTTTTTTATTAGTCATTTCTATTTTCTTTATTGCAATGGGCTATTTTTTAGCAATGATTAATAATGCTAGAATCTTTTTCTGATATCTCTTTATTCATATTACATTCAGTTATTCTTGGTAGCTATTTTTTATTAGGGCGGATTCCCGCAAGTGGTAAATTAGCCTTTAGTCTTAAAAGGATTAAAAGGTTGTGGATTAATAACAGATAAGCTTTTGAAATTCTCCTCGTCTTTTATTTTTACTTAGGAGCTATAATCCTTTTGGGTGTCCTAGCATAAAGTGGGCTTACAATCTATCTTCCATATGGTCATTAACTTGTCTTTTGGCTCCTTTTTGGCGAATTATTGCCACAAGTAAGGGAGAGAGGCAGCTAACGACATAAGGCTCAAGGGACGCTTGTGCCCAGAGGTTTTCTAGTAAAGGAAAGAGCGGTTTTAAGGAGCCGCTCTTTTCATGCTAGGAGATAGGAAAGTCTACCATTAGGCACAAGTGTCTTCGCTCGCCTTGTGCTGATGGATTATTTCAGCACCTTCAGCATACATTTCCGGCTTCTTGGCCCGTCGAATTCGCAAAAATAGACACCTTGCCATGTACCGAGAACGAGGCGACCATTTGAGATAATCAAAGTTTGGGCGTGGCCGACTGTACTTGTTTTAAGATGCGCGGCTGTATTCCCCTCCATATGACGGTCTTTTGGATGCTCCCATGGGTAGACCTCATCCAAGCGCATTAACATGTCGCGCTTTACATCAGGGTCTGCATTTTCATTAACGGTAATGCCTGCTGTTGTATGGAGGGAGGAGACGACTAGCAGTCCATCTTGAATGCCGATTTCATGAATCCACTCTTCGATCTGGTCTGTAATGTCAATCATTTGATCCCTTGAACTTGTTTTTAAATGTAGTGTTTTTTCCATGTGATTCATCCTTTCGACTTTTCTGACTTCCTTAACTAATAACAGATGCCGTGCGGATGGTCAAATCTCTCTTTATCCGTGCTGGGCGATTTGTTGATAAAATAAAAAACAACCTTTGCATGACAATGGTTGTTTTTTAGACAGGAGCTTTAATTAGTTTAATTCCACATTCGCAAATCGTGCTATGCTTTAGTGTTTTGATTTGAGCGTGGCATTTTGGGCACACTCTTCGTTTTGTTAACATTGCCTACCACCTTTCTTTTTCCATGAGAAGACGGAGATGAAACCTTTAATCCTTACATTCCGAACATAAGCCGTAAATTTGTAATTTGTGATTGTGAATGTGATAATTGGTTAATTTCGAGGCAACCTGTTCGACTTCTTTTAGGTTTGGATAATTAAAATCAACAATCTTTCCGCATGACTCACAGATCACATGATAATGGTTTGACTTGAACAGCTCGAATTTGCTAATTCCATTGCCATAAGGGAGTTCATTTAATATTCCTAATTTTACAAATAATTTAATATTATTATAAATCGTTGCTAAGCTGATGTAAGGTAGCTCTCGATGGATATCCTCAGCTGATGGGTGATTTTTTAGTGAAATAATTGTTTTTAAGATTAGGATTCTTTGAGGCGTTATCCGTAATCCGCGCTTTTTTAAATAAGGGATTAGTTCCTTTATTTGATTTTCTACCACGATGAACATCCTCTTTATCTATAGTATGCATGCAGGCTTCCAAAACCATGCATGTGACGAAGTGTTGCAGGAATACAACACTTACCCATTAAATAGGTTACTTGGTGTAAAGATTCAGGTGATAATGACCAGAAATCCTATACGGCATTAGGATTTTTCGAATGATTAAGTTTTCGTTATCTCCGACTGGATCGCCCCAGCTAGTCGTGAGATTGTTTTTTGATCGTCATAGTCAATCACATCGTACGGTTTTTAATTACAATACTAATGATAACACTTCTCAATGAAAAATCAATACTTTTTTATAATAATTATAAATAGAGGTCGCTATAAAGAGGAAGAATTTGCATGGAAAAGCAGGTGGAAACATTGGTATAACAGCCTTTTTGAAGGTTGATTCCGTTGCTTTAAAAGAGTGATTTTTTACATGAAGATCATTGGCATAATTATGTTCATCTTCTCATTTAAAAAGCAATGACCTAGTGAAAGAGTATTTTTTTAGAATGTTCACAATTGACAAAAAATATAACAGGTGGTTTAATAACCTAAATAAGGAAACGGTATAACGGTTTCAGGTATGGAACCCTCTACAGTTGAATCTTCTCGAAATAAAAGTTAATTCATCGATCCTCGCTGCTTTATTTCTTCTCATGATTTGGATGAACCAGCATTTAACCCAACAAAAAATAGGAATCTGGGGAAAAGTGTTTTTCAACAAGTAGTTTTGATGACAATCAAAAATTCGAAAGGGTGGTTGTATGGCATTAAACACAATTAAAGTGCCTGAAGGGGTTCATATTACGAAAGCGGTTCCAACGGAGTTTGCTGGAATTTTGTCAGAAGGCGCTCTTGAGTTTGTCCGTGATCTCTCAAGGGAATTTTGTGATCGGAGAGAAAAACTTTTAAAGCATAGAGAAGAGAGGCAGAAAGACATTGATAAGGGCAACCTTCCAAGCTTTTTACCAGAAACTGAGCATATACGTAAGGGGCGGTGGAAGGTCGCACGAATTCCAGATGATCTCAAAGATCGGCGTGTGGAAATTACAGGTCCTGTAGACCGAAAAATGATGATCAATGCCTTGAATTCTGGGGCAAAGGTTTTTATGGCTGATTTTGAAGATGCCCATTCACCATCGTGGACGAACACGATTCAAGGTCAAATTAATTTACGTGATGCAATCAATCGGACGATTGAGTATACAAATCCTGCAAATGGGAAGCACTACAAGCTGAATGAGGAAGTGGCTACGTTGGTCGTCCGGGTGCGGGGCTTGCATCTTGAGGAAAAGCATGTGCTTGTAGATGGGACACCCATTTCTGGGGGGCTCTTTGATTTTGGCCTTTATTTTTACCATAATGCGAAAAAGCTACTCGCAAACGGGTCTGGTCCGTACTTTTACTTACCGAAAATCGAAAGCTATTTAGAAGCCCGTTTGTGGAATGATATCTTTCGTAAGGCACAGGAGACAATCGGTATTCCGGAAGGTTCGATTCGGGCAACAGTTTTAATTGAAACAATTCTAGCTGCCTTTGAAATGGATGAAATTTTGTATGAGCTACGCAAGCATGCAGCAGGATTAAATTGTGGACGTTGGGATTATATTTTCAGCTATTTAAAGCGTCTCCGTAATGTACCAGATGTCATTTTGCCTGATCGAGCTGCTGTAACGATGACAACACCTTTTATGCGGGCGTATTCCCTGCTTACCATTAAAACCTGTCATCGAAGAAACGTTCACGCGATCGGTGGAATGGCCGCACAGATTCCCATTAGAGGGGACCATGAAGCAAATGAGCAAGCGTTTGCGAAAGTCCGTGCAGATAAGGAGAGGGAAGTCTGTGATGGACATGATGGAACATGGGTAGCCCATCCTGATCTTGTCCCAGTTGCGCTGGAAATTTTTAATCAACTCATGCCAGAGCCAAACCAAATCGATAAGCAGCTTGATGAGGTGGAGATTAAAGCAGAACAGTTGCTTGAAGTCCCAGAAGGAACAATTACTGAAGAAGGACTTCGCACCAATGTTCGTGTTGGTATTCAATATTTAGAGGCATGGCTTCGAGGGTACGGCGCTGTACCTATTTATCACTTGATGGAGGACGCGGCGACGGCTGAAATCTCAAGAGCGCAAATCTGGCAATGGATTCGACATGAAAAAGGTGTCCTGAATGATGGCAGAAAGGTGACATTTGAGCTTTATGAAAGCATACGCGATGAGGAGCTGCAAAAGATTCAGCAGTTTATAGGTGAAGAACGATATCTTGCCAGTAAATTTGACCTCGCTGCTCGCTTGTTTACAGATTTAACACGTAAGGATGAGTTTGAAGAGTTTTTGACGATTCTTGGTTATAGGCATCTTTAAAGAGGGAGGAAGAGATCAGATAAAATATAACGGCGCTTTTTTCTTTGAAAACGGGTGGAGCTGATGAGAGCCTGTTCCACGAAAGTAAAAAATGGTGATGTCATTGATACGGTTGCAGAAGAAGTCTAAGAAGCACTTCCGCACACACCTCCTTTATGAAAGGTGGCGAAGTGTAGCTGGCAAACGCGCATTCTTTCCATCATGAAGTTGTGCTTGCTTCTCCAATGCGATAAAGTTTTGATAAACAACTTGTCAGTAACAGGGAGGAGCTTTTGTGAAAGAACGGATGATCAATCTTCTTTCAATTGGGGCAGGAGGAGCAATCGGGGCGCTTCTTCGGTATGCCATCAATACATTCAACCATTATGCTGGGCTTCCGCTTGGAACATTGCTTGCCAATTGGTTAGGGAGCCTGTTACTTGGGCTCTTTACAGGCTGGTTTATTCACCGTGTACCGAGGGAGTGGCTAAAGCTTGGCTTGACGGTTGGTTTATGCGGTGGCTTTACAACGATGTCAACGCTTGCCTTGGATACGACCTTTTTGTTTGTCCATGAAAACGTGCTGCAGGCGTCCGGCTATCTTATCGCTTCTCTAGGCGGAGGGGTTCTCCTTGCGTGGGTTGGTTACATAATCGGCTTTAAGGCGGCAAAGGAAGGAGTGGAAGCCCAGTGAATCTCATGTTGCTCGTTGTTGGCGGGGCCTTAGGAGCGATTGCCCGTTATGAACTGGGACGCTTTTTTACGACACGATCTGTAGCTTCTTCGCTTCCGTTAGCCATGCTTTTCGTTAACCTTATTGGTTCATTTGGCTTAGGCCTGTTGGTCAGTTTACGATTTCAAACGATGCAGGTTGATAGCACAGATTCCTTCTATTTGCTGTTGGGTACCGGCTTTTTCGGTGCCTTTACGACCTTTTCAACCTTTAGTATGGAGGCTGTTCAGTTGTTTCAAAAAAAGCGATTGAAGGAGGGGTGTCTCTATATTGGGCTTAGCCTCGTTGGCTCTGTAGGCTTGTTCATTGGGGGATTTTACGCAGGGAGCTGGCTGTAAGGTACATAACAAGGCGCACAAAATAACGACGACCCAGCTAGGACGTCGTTATTTTTTTGCTCTTTGAACGAAGCTGAGTAGGATAAATGAAAAGACAATAATGGAAATAACCCAGTAGTAGGCAAGGGTTTGATTCCCTGTTTCTACCGCTAAGTAGATTGCAATCGGAACGGTTTGTGTACGACCAGGAATGCTCCCGGCAAACATGAGGGTCGCTCCAAATTCTCCTAACGCTCGTGCAAAGCCTAGAACAAATCCAGTAAGAAGGGCTTGTTTTGCGAGAGGGAGTGTGACATAAAAAAAGACTTGCAGCTCGCTTCCCCCCATTGAACGGGCTGCATCCTCTAAGTCTGTGTCTACCTCTTCAAAGCCCGTTTTAATCATTTGAAAGACGAGAGGGAAAGCAACCACGGTGGCGGCAATCACTGCTGCCCAATAGGAAAAAACGAGAGGCTGTTGAAAAAGCCACTCGAAGGCACGTCCTATCCAGCTATTTCTCCCCATCAGCACTAAGAGCCCGAAGCCGATGACGGTAGGGGGCAGAACAAGCGGGAGCATCAGGGCTGTCTCGACAAATATCTTTCCTTTAAACGATCTTTTTTTCATAAATGAGGCAGCGATTAATGCAAGAAAAAACGCTAGAGTGCTTGCCACAATAACGACCTGCAAAGAAAGGAGGATCGGTGTCCAAAAACTTTGTGCCATCAGGATCTAAGCTCCTTCAAAGCCGTATTTTTGTAAGATCTCAAGGGCCTCGTCACTTGTTAGCCATTCATAAAATGCTTCTGCTTCCTCTGGATTAGTCGATTGTTGAAGAAGGCCAATCGGATAAATAATCGGTTCATGACTGTCACTAGGGGCCTCTGCAATGATGTCAACGGTTTCAGAAGCAACCGCATCGGTTTGATAAACGAACGCTGCGTCTACATTTTTTGTTTCAGTGTAGGTAAGCACTTGTCGAACATCGTTTCCGAAAATCAGCTTTGGTTGAAGCTCGTCCCATAAATGGAGGGTTTTAAGTGTCTCCATTGCATATTGTCCTGCAGGAACGGTTTCTGGCTGACCGATGGCGATGCGGGTAATTTTATCGTCAAGCAGGATTTGTAAATCGGCTCGTTCAAAATCGCTATCCTTATGGGTAATCAGGACAAGCTTATTTCGAAGTAACGGTTGCTGCTTTTTAATGAGTCCTTGCTCTTCAAGGTCGTTCATCTCCTTTGCCGCTGCAGAAAGAAATAAATCTGCCGGGGCCCCTTGTTCTATTTGATGCTTTAATGTGCCCGATGATCCGAAATTGGGGACAAGGGTGATATTTTCATGATTCGCTTCATATGTTTCCTTCAATTCAGTAAAAGCTTCTGTTAAGCTTGCGGCTGTTTGAATATGGAGTTCTGCAGAGCTCGATGGAGTGCTACAAGCTGTTACGATAAAAGTTAGGCTTAGAATGATGATTAGAAAAGATCGAAAGCAGTTCATTTGTTTTCTCCTTCGCTCATAAAATCTCTATTCATTATAACGAAACCTTCTTCTTAATAGCCAGTGTTCTTGCTGTGAAAGGGAAATCTTTTGAAAGCAGTGGTTAGTGATTGTTACAGAAAGAGGGATAAACGTATAATAGGGGTTCTACAAGGAGAATGACCTTTTTAAAGATCGAGTTGAAGATTGTTTAAAACAGGATTATACTGCAAAGCTGATGCTTGTAGGTACATTTGTTGTTAATGTGGTTGCAACACTCGTCATTTTTTATTAGAGTATGGTAATCCAGCGACATTAGGGAGCTTAGGTCTCGGTGAGAAAATGCAGTGACAACAAGAACGGCGGGGTGTAACTCGATTGATATTGGTGGTTTGAATTTTTCGACGGCTATATTCATGATCGCCCTTATGTTTATTGGTGCAGGTAGTGCATCAACAGGTGGTGGGATTAAGCGTTATTATCGTGACCGTTTGGGCCTTTTTAAAAGGAAAGCGAGAAACCGTGCTTTTTGAGCGGACGATTAAGCAATCCATCATTACAAGGGCGTTAGCGATAAGTACGATCAGTCTTCTTTTTGTTTTTTTTTTTTTAGCAATTTTTCTTTTAACGATTACTGAAAAAGCACCCCTTGACATTAGCCTTTTCATTAGCACGTTCGGCGCCGGCAGCTCGGATTCGCTATCCAGAGGAAGAGATCATGACAGGAACAAGATCAAAAGGGGCTGGGACAAAAGAGTTTTTATTAATGAGACATCCGAACGTCATGATCGTTGATGTATAGCATTCGCTTCGGAAATATCCTTCGCTTTCCGCGGGCGGCGGGTGAGCCTCCTCGTGCTTTTCGCACTGTGGGGTCTCACCCTTGCCTTTGTCCCGCAGGAGTCTACGTCTATTTCCTCCGCTTAGGTTGTGCATTGTTGCATTTTCAATCATACACGTTTGTTATGTCACAGCCTCAGAAATTAGCTCTTGATGGGCTGGAGCATGCGGAAAATGAATCATCGTGCTACCACCTCAAATTGTTTAACTTCTGGAATGATCTTCGCTAACTCTTGATCAGGGTAGTTTTTTTCTAATTTATGAATTTTTTTAAATTCGTCGCTACGTGCCTATTGTAAATAGTCCTTTTTAGTTTCCCAACCAATTTCAATTGTTAACTCACCTGGTTTTTTATCATTTTGAAGCAGTTGAAAATGAACAAATCATTGGGCTTTATCAACAAGCCGGGAGCGGTTTTGATAAATGCTAATGACTTCCTCAGCTTTTTCATTTGGCATTCGAAACGTCGAATGAACGATAAACATAGCAAGAACCTCCGAATAGCGAAAGATTTAGTGAGCTTATCTCTCTAGCATCATATAGAGGAGGAGATAGAAAGAACAATCGAATTTTCCTATTTTAGAGAAGCACGTGATAACGTTATGGCGCTTAAAATAGCAAACATGATGCCAACAAGCAGCAACCAGGCAAATTGCAGCAGGCTTGTGGTCATTTCGATAAGAAATGTAAAGATGAACTCACGGGACGCAGGGATGAGAAATAAGAAAGCGGCAAAGGCGAAGAAAAGATAGCTTGCGCTTTTTCCAAACCGATAGTTAAGGCTTGCAATGAAAAAGAGGCTCAGCATCAAAAAGACCATAAGTGTGAAATCTGTCCAAAGGATGTTTAAAAACGTTGGTTCTAAGCCAAGCAATGATGGAATGACAGCGATGTTGATTTCAGCAGAAGACGTGGCGGCTAGCGCTAGTAACGAGAAATACAAGCTTGCTTGAAGAAACGCCATTAAAAGGGCGAGTGCCATAAGATAAAAGCTGCTATTTAAGACAAAACCAATACGTGTGGCCCCAAGATGAATGAAGTAAGGAAAGTCATCTTTCAGAAGAATATAGCTTGTGATCGAAGCCCAAATGTAACCAG